>CAMYIK010000186.1 GCA_947258365.1 uncultured Thermoleophilia bacterium
CTTCTGGCGTGCCCGGCCACCCCCCGGGAAAGCGACGGGCGAGGATGCGCTCGATGTTCGTATCGATGGGGAGCACCGCCTCCTCGTCGGCGAAGCACCGCAGTGCCGCGGCGGTATAGGGCCCCACGCCGGGAAGGTCGGTCAGCCGCGCCGGCCAGCCATCAGTCGCGATGATCTGCGCCGCTCGGTGCAGATTCTTGGCTCGCCGTGGATAGCCAAGCCCCTGCCATGCCGCGAGGACCTCCCCGAGTGACTCATCCGCAAGTGCGCCAGCGGTCGGCCATCGCGTGATCCAACGCTCGTAGTAGGGCAGCACGCGGTCGACGGGAGTGGCCTGGAGCTGAACCTCTGCGACCAGCACCTTGTAGCGGTCCCGAGTTTGGCGCCAGGGCAGGTCCGCGCCGTTGGTCTCAAACCATCCAATAAGGCGGCCAATGCCAGTATCGGTGCGCGATTCCGCCATCGTGAGATTCTGTCATGGCTGCCAGATCACTCGCCTCTTTGGCCCCTCGGACGTCTGAGCCCACTCGACGAGCAGCGGGCTATGGGCACGTTGTTTGCCGTCCTCCTCGACTTCGAAGGGGCCGATCAGCGTGCGCATCCTGAGTCCAATCGCCGCGTTCCAAAGTCGGTCCGGATCGAACGACTCGGCGGCCGCGGCGGCGGCCTGCGCGACCTCGCCCGCGGCATAGGCCTGCGCTGCCGGGTACTGGGCGTCCTGAGCCAGCGGATGCTCGTGCGTCGGAAACCACTGTGCCGGCCCAAAGCATCCGAGGACGCGGTCACCGAGACGTTCGCGAGCCAAATCGATGCCGGCCACAATCGATCCGACGGCCATCGAACCGGGGGGAAGCGATTCCATCAGCGCCAGATCGTCTTCGATATGCCCGCACGCGATCACCGCGCTTGCCTCCAAGGCGATGAGCGCGCTCGCCAAGGCCGAAGCGCTGCCATCGTCAAACGTGCTCACGGCAACGGGGCTGAACCCGACCTTCTCCAGCGCGGCTACGGCACCGGCGGCCGTGCGCTCACCAAAGCCGGTCGGCGCATGCGCAACTGCGACCCGAGATCGGTCGATCCCCTTCTGCGCGAGGACGGTGGGCAGACCAGCCCAATAGCTCTCAGCCGGCCCGAGAATGTCGATCACCCTTGCTCGGCTCGAGGAATCGCCTGCGGCGCCACCGTGATTCCACATCACCGCGCGGGAACGCTGGAGCCCCCGCTGCGCCGCCCGCAGGGGGCCGCTTCCGTAGGGCCCGAAAAGCAGATCAGCCCGGTCCGCTAACTCCGAATAGACGGCCGCAATGCGATCGGGCTCATCACCCGTATCGATCACCTCGAGGGTTGCCCCGGCCCGCTCAGCCCAGACACGAAGACCTTGTGCTGCCTCCCCTGCGGGATCCTGATATCTGCCCAAGAGTGGGAGGCCCACTGCCGCGCGGGCGCCGAGCTCAGGCCGCTGCGCGCTCATCCTGCTCGGCGTTGCGCTGGCGCTTGACCGCACGCAGCTCACGCTGGATGGCTGCGCGAGCCTCAACGTAACTCCAGCCCGCCGGAAGCCGAATGCCACCCCGTCGGAGGGGAAGCTCCCGAAGTCGATCGTCGACGAGGGTGGCGACCTCGACATCGGAGAGAGCCATCGGCTCGAGGCGCTGATGCTCCGCGCCGCCGATGCGCTCGAGTCCCTCGACGACGGCTTCGCGCCACGCGCGATGGTCCAGCGCAGCCCGGAAGATCAGGCGGCCGCCGCCGATGAAGAAGGCGTTGACGATCGGCGATCGCGCGTCCGCCTCGAGCACGACAGCGCTCACACGAGCAAGAGACCTGATCCTGGTAAGCCCGGCGAGAACCCTGAGCAGCGCCGCCACGTCTTCCGTGTGTTCCTCGTTGAATCGGTCCAGATCCCCGCGTGCCGCCGCGGCGGCTAGACGCCCCGGCAATGCTCCGACGGCCCACGCCTCTCCATGGAGCAGGGCGCCGACCTCGGCGACGGTCTCGCCGTATCGCTCGGGGTCTTCCTGCGCGCACGGTCCACCGCCGCACGACGTGCTGCCGGTAAGCCTGTCGGGTGTGCAGATGGGGTGGCAGGTCCGCAGCGGGTAGGCAAGGTGAAGTGCACTCACCGCGCGTTGCGCGGTCCGTCCTGAGCGGAAGGGCCCGAAGTACGCCGCGTCATCACGCGCCGGACGATCCACGACCAGCAAGCGCGGATAGGGGTCGCCGACGGTGAGCTTGAGGTACCGGCCTCGGCGGGTGACGCCGCGTGAGTTGCAGGGCGGCTTGAGCGCTCTGATCAACTCCCCCTCACGAAGGAGTGCCTCGAATTCGGACCCGAGGGATTCATGGTCCACGCGCTCGAGGTCGGCGAGGGCGCGACCGATGCGGCGACTGTGCTGCCCACCGGGACCGAAGTAGGATCTGACCCGTCGCTTGAGGTTCGCGGCCTTCCCGACGTACAGCACCTGACCTTGGGCGTCCTTCATCAAGTAGACGCCGTGCGTGTCGGGCAGGTCCTCGGCGAGCGCGAGCTTGTGGGCGTAACGATTGACCCGCGGAGTCGCGAATCGCACCGCCTCGTCCAAGTGCACCGTGCCCCGCTCCAGCAGGAGGGGGATCAGCGCGATCAGCGCCTCCGCGGTGGCCTCGGCATCGGCGAGCGCGCGATGGCATGGCCGCACCGCCGTGCCCGCCCACTCGGCCAGGCTCAGGAGGTTGTGGCGCTCGATGCGTCCACCAAGCAGGCGGCGCGACAGCACCAGCGTGTCGAGCCACGGCTGGGTGAAGTATCGGCCCGATATCCGTCGGCGCTCGTAGTTGAGGAACCGCAGGTCGAAGGGGGCGTTGTGGGCCACCAGGACGTTGTCGCCGACGAACTCGGCGAAGGGCTCGATGGCTTCGTCGATCAGCGGGGCGCCCTCGAGCATTTCCGGAGTGATCCCGGTGAGGTTGACGATCGGCTGAGGGATCGGGCGGCCGGGATCGACGAGCATCTCGAAGCGATCGACGATCTTCATGGCCTCAACCCTCACCGCCCCGATCTCCGTGATCTTTGAGCCCCCGGGCGCTCCGCCGGTGGTCTCCAAGTCGACGATGCAGAAGGCCGCTTCGTCCACCCGGTGGCCGCCCCACTCCTCCGGCGCCACCCCGACCAGGTCCCGGCCGTGCCACGCCAAGCGGGGATCGGACTCGACGACCTCAGCAACCAGCCGGCGCTGAAGCTGCTCCGGACAGGCCGTGAGTCGCAGCAGCTGAGACGCGATGTGTCCGACTTCGAGCGCGCGACCGCGACGCTCGATGAGCGCGAGCAAACGCCCAGCCATGTGTTCGCCGTCGCCGGTTCCCGGCTGAGGCGGGGGAAGCGGTAGCGGGATCTGTACCGGCACCGTCATGAGGTGGTGGACCCTATCGAGCGCGGCGGCCGGTGAGCCGACTCGAGTCTGTGTGATGCTTCCTGGCGGACGCCTACCTGGAGGAGTGGCGATGCCGACGTCTCGCCGCAAGTGGAGAAATGCTGTCGTCTTCGTGACGGTCGCCGCGGCGCTCGCCGCCGCCGCTCCTACGGCAAGCGCTTCGGCGCGCGTCGTGCCTCAGGCCCAATGCCGGGGCGATCGTTGCACCATGCAGATCACTTTCCGCGCAGCCTCCGCATCAACCGCAACCGTGTTGGTCGACGGACGCAAGACGCGGATGCGTATCGTCAGAGGAGCAAGCAGGCGACTGGTGACCGCGCGGGTACGATCGACCAAGCCGCTGGTGGAGGTGAGCTTTGAGGGCGCGACGGTGTCGCGCCGCGTTCCCAGGCGCCAATTCCCGGCCAACAGGGTCGGGAGCACCTGCGCGGCGCTCGCCCCGACGGAGGCGGATCTCTCGGTCGGGCCCACTCAAACCACCGCCGGCACGATCTTGAGTCGTGGGACGCGGAGAATGGCGGTGGTCTTCGTTGATTTCAGCGACGCGCCGGCAACCCAATCGACCTCCTCGGTGTTGAAGGAGTGGATGACCCCGGGGACCCGCTGGCTGCAGACCAGCTCCTGGGGGCGTCTCAAGGTGAAGCTCGCTCCGCGTACGTCGAAGTGGCTGCGCATGCCGCGGCCGTCGGGCGCGTACGGCATGCAGGATGGCGTCACCTTCAACGAACACCGGAGCTATCTGCAGGACGCCATCGCACTGGCAGACCCGAGGCTGGACTTCTCGGAGGTCGACGGCGTCTACGTCGTGGCATCAGAGCAGGCGCAGTTGCCCATCTCGCCGACCTTTCGTGGCGCCGTCGGCACGTTCATGGCCGATGGCCGCGCGCTCGGACCGGCGGTCACTTTCGGCGCGGATGCGTATACCTACGGTCGCACCATCCTGCCTCACGAGACCGGTCACATGATGGGCTTGCCCGACCTCTACCCGTATGTCGGCGGCGGCCATCGGTTCGTCGGCGTGTGGGACATCATGGGCAACGTCTTTCAACACACCGACCTCACCGCCTGGCAGCGTCGCAAGCTGGGCTGGCTCGATGAGGGACAGCTGCTGTGCGCAAAGAAGAAGGGCACAAGCTGGGCCACGCTGAACGCGCTCGGCACCAAGGGCGGCCCCAAGGCGATCTTCGTGCGCACCGGACGCTTCA
>CAMYIK010000187.1 GCA_947258365.1 uncultured Thermoleophilia bacterium
TCGCGAGGAGGCGCTCCATCGACTCGACGGATCGCCGAAGCTCTCCCTCGCGCTGCGCCAGCGCGGCGACACCGGCGCTCACCTGCCGCTCGCCTCGAGCCAGCTGCTGTCGGATCGCGGCGATGCGCTCGGCGAGCTCGACGTGATCCGCTTCCAGGTCGCGCGCTCGCTCGGTGCCGCGCACCTCGAGCGTTTTCAGATGCACCTCTTCCTGCTCGATTCGACTCGCGAGCCCGCGAAGGCGGACCGTTCGCTCAGCCGCCTCGCGCGCAACTTCGTCCGCTTGCTCCAATTCGCTCACTGCGCGGCGCCGGTTCCGCTCGGCCTCGTCGAACCTCTCCTTCGCCGCTGCCAGGGCATCGCGGCGTTCGGCCAACTCCTGCGTGAGGTGGCGAGCCGCCTGCTCCCTGGCGAACTGCGCTTCGTAGAGCGCGTGGAGCGCATAGGGCGAGACTTCGACCGGGCCTTCCGGCTTGCTCTCGGGCTCGCGGCCCGCTTCCGGCGACACGAGTATTGCCTGCTGGTCGAGTAGCGAGTCGATGGTTCGCAGCCGCTCGCGGATTGCGGTCAGGTGCTCGGCGTTCGCGGCGTCCGCCTTCGCGATCTCTGCATCGACGGTTCGGAGTTCGCCGGAGACGGCTGCGCGGCGGGCGTCGATGTCATCTGCGCTGGTAGGCGCCGGGCTGGGAGCCGATTCTTCGGTCGCGTTCCCCGGCATTCCGGGGAGTTCTTGCGCCTCCACGCCGCGCGCCGGGGCGAGGGCGATGAGGAGACCCAACCCGAGCGCGCTGAGCGCGCGTGAAAGGCACAAGAGGGATCGGAACGCGGAACCGCTGCCGCTCGGGTCTCTTGTCGATCGTACCGTCATGCTCATGGGAACCTCCTCCAGATGCGGTCGCTCCTCATGTGAGTGCGAGGGTGCGTCCGAACGTCGTTCCGCTCGTCGGTTGTGACACCTCGAGCCATTTCTGCCCCCTTTCCCCGCGTACTCGTACCACGACGGCGGTCGCGTCGACGGCGGGGTTGCGGCGGCGGGCCGCGCTCACGATTCGGCTCGAAAGCAGCCTCGGGGAGAGCTCAGCCGCGGCCCGCGCGATCCTAGGCTCCTCGACGACCTCTTCCGCCCCATCTGTGCATAGAACGATCGTGTCGAGGGGTTGCAGCTCGACGGCGAAGACGTCGAAGTGGCTCGGCGTCGTCGTACCGTTTTCGACCTGTTGGGTGAGCTCGTGATCCAACGTCAGCTGGTGGACGCGATTGTGTCGTATGAGGTACGCGCGGCTGTCACCCCGATGCCCGATTACACCAAGCTGGCCGTGGGCGAGCAGCATCGTGACCGTCGTCGCCAGTCCTTCCAACTCGGGCCCTGTTCGGCCGTCGGCGGCGACGGCGCGCAGCGCCGCCTTCATCGCCTTTTCGACCACGAAACGAGCGACACGTGCGTGTCGCACGTCCACGTCGCGCTCGGATTGCTCGATCGATGCGGCTACCGCATCGCACGCGACTCCCGCCGCAACCTCGCCGGCGGCGGCGTCGCTCGCTCCGTCACACACGACGTAGAGGCCAAGTCCCTCACTGACCAGGAACGTGTCCTCGTTGTGAACGCCGTCGCCGCCTGCGCGGGATGCCCCCGAGCCCTCGGTACTCATCTGCACGTCTCCTTCACGAACCTGCTTTGGTGTGGAACCGCCCCTTCACCCGCTCTTTCCTCCGGCCCGGGTCCTGCTGGAAGACCGCGACGGCGACGAGCACGACCCCCGCGGCGAAGCTCTGCAGGATCCAGGTCGTGAGCACGAGGCCGGCCCTGCTGGGAGGTATTGGAGCGCAGTCCCACTCATGCGGGCTCCGGGTCCGACCGGCGCGCCAGCTGCGCGACCAGATGTCGGGCCAGCTCGCGATCCGCGGTCGTCAGACGCTCGAAGTCCCGGAACAGCGGCTCGTCGGACGAGGGCAAGGCCTCGGGGCTCTCGGATCGACCCACCAGGTAGTCGGTCGTGACCTCGAGTGCCTCGGAGAGGCGCCTGAGATTCCGGAGGGAGGGCCGTCGCGCACCGCCTTCGTAGTGGGACACGGCGGCCTGCTGGAGGCGAGCGCGTTCCGCAAGCTCGAGCTGGCTGAGCTCACGCATCTCACGAGCAGCGCGTAGGCGACGGGGAAAGATCCCCAGCGACTTGGTGGGCTCTTGCATGCTAAATTCGTAATATTATATAATACGATCTCGTAATCATCAATCCCCCTCGGGGATTACGATGAGGAGGCCTCCCGTCGCCGCCACCTCCCTCGCCCCCCTCTGGCAGCGCTAGGACAAGCGCGCCGAGGCTCGCGACCTCCTCCAGCCCGTCTACGACTGGTTCACGGAACGCTTCGACACGCGGGACCTGAAGGATGCAAAGGCGCTGCTGGAGGAGCTGGGGTAGGACGCGAGTCCTTCCGGTAGCACCTCGGGCGACCAGGTACGACCAATCTCCGCCAGAGTGCGGGCCCTTGGTTCGACGAGGCTGCGAATCGCTGGCGTTCCGAGCCATCCGGTCCGTTCGGGGGGTTGAGCACACCTTGAGCACGGGGTCCGCGAAGAAAACCTTCACGATTCCGGGGGCTTATCGTCGGAATCGCCGGGTTCGAGTCCCGTCCGCCCCGCCGTAACTAGCTAGATTCGCTGAGGAATTCGCGCTCTGGCGGCGCTTGGTTCCGCGTCTTGGTCGCGCTTGGTTGTGGCGTCGAGCGGCCGGTTTCACCCGCCACGCCCGGACTAGACTGCGCGACGCCGTCGCTGATTCCGGCGTGAAGTTTGGGCTCGCACAAGGGAGCGTCGCGCGCCGGGTCCACCTGGATCGAGGTCGAGCATCAGGCTTCGAACCTGGGGGTCGGGGGTTCGAATCCCTCCCGGAGTGCCAGTGAATTCGTTTCCAGGTAGTTCCCGCGGCGACGCGGCCAAGCGGGCAGGCTCGTCGAAGCCTAGTTTGTGCGACGCCCAAGCACCTTGAATTTCAAACCTACTGGCTGCGTGAAGGGTCTCGCCACCACACCAAGCTTTCCTTTGGGCAGCGCAAGTTCCAGGTCGAACTGGTTGACCCATCTGGAGATCATTTCAACCGCCATCAGTTCACCAACCATAGCTCCTGTGCAGCGATGGTTGCCGCTGCCAAAAGGTAATACGTGACGCTTCAACATGACCGTCTCCTCTGTGCCACCAACAAAGCGAGTCGGATCGAACACGTTTGGATTAGGAAACAACTCTTCGTTTAGGTGGTCGCTCGCGATGACGACAACGATCTCGTCATCTTTGCGAATCGAATAGCCAGCAAACTCGAAGTCGCGTTCGGCATAGCGTATGACCATCGAACCCGGTGGGTTTATCCGCACGGTTTCCAGAAACACCGCGCGGAGAAACTTCTGCTTCATTGGGTCTACAGGGCCGGGGAACTCGCGAGAAAGCTCATCGTACTCTTGCCTTACTTGAGCAAGAGCTTCTGGATTGCTCAGGACCTGGTAGACCATGAAAGAAGCCGCTGACGCGACGGTATCGAACCCAGCCAGATAGGCGCCGTAAGGTACGGCAACGAGATCACTGTCCTCCCAGCCGCTAGCTCCTTCAGGAGGCGGGAAGTCAAGGTATTGCCCCACCAGAGTGCTAGCAGCAAGCTCAGGGTTTGAGCGAACCCGTGCGACCAACTCCAACAGATGCGCGCGCATACGCTTCTGAGTCGATCTGAAGACAGGGTTTCCCAACGCCAGCCACGTAGGTAGGTGACCGTAGGTGGCCCAGATCAGGGTGTGCACGACCAACGCCAGGTCCTTGCCGCTGAATGGAAAGGGTTCGCCATTGAGGATATTGGACAGCACATCAACCGTTTGCGTCTGCGCTGCATGAAGTACGTCAATTTCGTCGCCGACCTGCCATTGATCCGTGTGTCGGTCGAAGCAGTTCTGAATATCCTCGCGTCGGTTCGCCTCCAGTCTTCTGTTCAAGAATTGGAAATGTACTTTCCGAAACGTCTTGTGCTGCGGGCCATCAAAAGTGCTGGGGAGGCGGCTTTGCAGTGCCTCATCCAGCACATGCATGGACTTGCCAGTGCGCAGATAAGTGTTGTCCTCGAGGAGCGCAATCGCGTCTTGTCCGCATAGGCAGGTCATCTCGATGCCGAACATGCGCAGACGAAAAGCTTCTCCGTATGTGGCACGAGTCTCCGTGATGAACGGGAGTACATCTCCTGTGAATTGCCTGAATGAGCCAATGATCGGCGATGCCTTCACGAGCGGAGGACGGGGTTTGTTGATTGAGTTTTCCTTCTCCAACCCTGTTACCTGCATCATCTAGTTCCCCAGTTTGCGCACCAGTTCCCGCACGGGCTCCTCGTAACCGTAGCCCGTCGTCCTTCGTCGCATGGCGAAGGGGCTCGCTCGAGAGGGCCCCTACAACTGGGGGCTGCATTCCAAGGCGATGTCCTAGGGATCTGTGTTTCCGTTGGGTTCTCCTTCTTGGCGGGCGACAAGAGGGGCCGCATGGGGCCGTCCTCTGGACCGCTCAGTGCCCCTCTGTGCCGCCTAATGCCGGGCGGGGAGCGCAACTAGCCGGATTTTCTACGCCCCCGGCGATTCTTCGAACCTGGG
>CAMYIK010000188.1 GCA_947258365.1 uncultured Thermoleophilia bacterium
GCACCCAATCGGCGGCGCAGCCACTTCTCGGCTCCGACTGTGAGATAGATCCCGAAGCCCGCGCCGAGGATTGCCGGCCAGGTCTCGAGTGAAACAGGCTGCGTGTGGAAGAGTCGGTTCATGAGCGGTGCATAGGTGAACAGGAGCTGGAGCACGATCATCGTGCCGACACCCAGCCAGATCCACGGATTCGACCAGACGCCGACACCAAACATCGATCGCGTGAGCGAACGACAATTGAAGAGATAGAACGTCTCACCGACCACGAAGACCGCGACCGCGGCGGTGCGCGCCTCCGCCTCCGACGCGCCACTTCGATTCACCCAGGCGAACACAGCGAAGGCCGCCGTGCAGAGGAGAGCGGAGACGAACAGCATGCGGAGAACGAGTGCCTTCGACAGGATGGACTCTCGGGGATCCCGAGGCGGCCGCTCCATGATCCCAGCCTCCTTGGGCTCGAAGGCGAGCGTCAATCCGAGACAGACCGCGGTCGTCATGTTGATCCAGAGGATCTGGACCGGAAGGATCGGCAAAGTGGCTCCGAGCAGGATCGCGAGCATCACGACGGCGCCTTCGCCACCGTTCGTGGGGAGGGTCCAGACGATGAACTTGAGCAGGTTGTCGAAGATCCCGCGTCCCTCTTCGACCGCCGCCTCGATGGTGGCGAAGTTGTCGTCCGTCAGCACCATGTCCGACGCCTCCCGAGCGACCTCGGTGCCAGCCAGGCCCATGGCTATGCCGATGTCGGCGCGGCGCAAGGCGGGCGCATCGTTCACGCCGTCGCCGGTCATCGCCACCACCTGTCCTCGCGCCTGGAGAGCCTCGACGAGCCGCAGCTTCTGCTCCGGGCTCACGCGCGCGAAGACGTTGGTTGTCTGCACGCGCTCGAGAAGCTCCAAGTCCGTGAGCTTGGCGAGCTCGCGTCCCGTCAAGACCTCGGGCCGCGTCGGGCTCACCCCGTCGAGGCCGAGCTGGGTCGCGATGGCCGCGGCCGTCGTCGCGTGGTCTCCGGTGATCATCTTGACGCTCAAGCCCGCCCGCTGGCACGTCGCTACGGCCCGAATCGCTTCGGCACGGGGGGGATCGAGCATCGCCTGAAGGCCCACGAACTCGAGCCCCGCCTCGAGATCCGCGTGATCGAGCGTCGTCTTCTCCGAGGGGAACTGCTTGCGTGCGAACGCGAGAACGCGAAGACCGCGGTCTCCCATCCCGGATGCCGCACGGTGGATCGCATCCGGATCGAGGTCGTCACCCCCTCCCCGACCCGCATCGCAGCGCGCAACGATCGCCTCGAGTGAGCCCTTGAGGTAGGCCACGTTGGAGGCTTTCCCCGCGTGAAGCGTCGCCATGTACTGGTGCTGGGATTCGAAGGGCACGGCGTCGAGGCGGGGCAACTTCTGCCCGAGCTCTTCTTCACGAAGCCCGGCCTTGCGTGCAGAGACGAGCAACGCGGCCTCCGTGGGATCCCCCTCCACGAACTCGGCCAGCGCATCGGCATCAATCGGGCGGTCATCGCGGTAGAATCCGCCTTCAGCCGCGTACCCGGAGCCTTCGACCCGAACGGTCACGTCGGCTGCGAGGATCTCCCGAACGGTCATCTGGTTCTGCGTGAGCGTCCCTGTCTTGTCGGAGCACACCACGGTCGTGCTGCCGAGCGTTTCGACGGCCGGCAGCCGGCGGATCACGGCGTGACGGCTTGCCATCCGCGATACGCCGATCGCGAGCATGATCGTGATGGCCGCGGGAAGCCCCTCTGGAATTGCACCGACCGCGAGAGCGACCACGGCCAGAAAGGTGTCGAACCACGGCTGACCGCGCACAACGCCGACCGCGAAGGTCAGCGCCGAGACGGCGAGGATCGCCCCCAGCAGGACGTGACTGAAGCGAGCAATACGCCGCGTCAGGGGCGTCTCGAGGATCTCGACCGAGGCGATCATCTCCGAGATGCGACCGATCTGGGTCGCATCTCCGGTTGCCACCACGACTCCGCTGCCTGTCCCGTAGGTCACGAGCGACGACGAGAAAGCGAGGTTGCATCGTTCGGCGAGAGGGGTGCTCGGGGCCAGAACCTGGATCCCTTTGGCGACCGGGACCGACTCGCCCGTGAGTGCCGACTCGTCGATCTGGAGATCGCGGCTCCGAAGCAGCCGGAGATCGGCGGGCACGCGATCGCCCGACTGCAGCAGCACGACGTCTCCGGGAACGAGCTCGGCCGAGGCAATGATCTTGCGTTCGCCGCCCCGCAGGACCGTGGCCCGCGGCGTCAGGGTGCGGGAGAGGGCCGAGATCGCCTCCAGGGCCCGCCCTTCCTGGACGAACCCGACGATCGCGTTGACGAGCACCACTCCCAGGATCACGCCCGAGTCGACCCACTCCCCGAGCCCGGCCGTGATGGCGGCCGCCACCACGAGGATGACCACCAGGGGCTGCTCGAGCTGCCGGACGAAACGGCGCAGCGCACTCTCCGGCTTCCGCTCGCTCAGGACGTTGGGGCCGAAGCGCCGCTGCCGATCCTCGATGTCGAACAGGTCGAGACCCTTGGCGGGATCGGTCCCGAGCAGTCGCAGCACTTCCTCTGCCGCGACGCAATGACAGTGCTCATCGATCAGAACCTGCAAGAGGCCTCGCCCACGATTCGCCGTTCACGTGCAAGGAACGATGTTCTCTTCCGCAAGGCGCAGCCTCTAGAGGGCTCGAGACCTCTCAATGGTCTGTCTGCGGGATCGAGCGCTCCGACGCCGAACGGGTGTGTACGCCGCGATCAGTCAAAGTTCTTGACCTCGCTCTTGCTCAGGACCCCGTCCCCGCTCGAGTCCGCGGCATCGAAGTCCTTCGCCCGGGCGTTCAGGAATTCCGGAAGCTGGAGCTTGCCGTCACCGTCCATGTCGGCTCCGCGGAAGGCGCTGGGCCCTACCGAGGGCAGCTCCTCCGGCGAGAGACCCCCGTCCTTGTCGGCGTCGGTCACGTAGAAGACGTCCACCATGCGGCTCTGGAACTCGTTTCGGTCGACGACTCCGTCGCCGTTGCGATCCGAGGCCTCGTAGCTGGTGGGCTCCCCGGGGCGCTTCGCGTGCGCCTGTGCCGCGCAGGCGACGAGGGCGAGGGCGAGCGATGAGAGCAGTACGAAACGCATGAGAGATCTCCTTCGTGCGGGCGGACTGCCCGCAGGGCGGTGTCGGCTAGCTCTGGATCTGCCAGCTGCCATCGGGCATGCGGCAGGCGGTGCCGTAGGACTGGTGCTTCTTGCCTCCGACGATGATGTCCTGCTGGTACTCGCGGCAGTACTGCCCGTTCGACTGCTGGTAGGTGCGGGTGGGAGAGAACGTGCCCTGGGCGCCCGAATCGGGGTTCACCCAGGTCGAGGTCGTCCCGGTCGGAGCACGCTCGAGCGACACCTGGGCCGTCTTGATGGCGAGCTCGCGGTCGCGCTGATCGAGCACGTTCCCCACCGCGCCGCCGATCAGTCCACCAATGAGGACGCCGGCGACGACTCCCTTGGCTCCGCCGCCGAGCACGGAGCCGAGCAGCCCACCCGCTGCCGCGCCGCCGAGGCCGCCGACGGCCGTCTTGGTGCCCACCGTGCGCGCCCCCTCGCCGGTCGCACAGCCGAGCGCCAGCGCTGCAATCAACGCGACTCCGACCGTGCCTCGCATGGCTGCCGCCAGCGTGTGTACGGGCGGGCGACGAGCGTAACTCGAGGTCTTCATGTCTTCGTTCTCCTCTCCACGGCGCCGTCCACGACATGGAGCAGAGAGTCACCTCCAGACGATGAGACGGCAGCAACTGTCCACCGATTCCGGCCCCGATGGGACCGCGGCCCCTTCCCAGGGCAAGCGCCGTGCCAGGGGGTGCGCTGCGACTGTGCCTGGCTGTTAAGACCCCGGTGCACAACGAGGAATTGGGGGTGCGAGCCGCTCTGCGCAGGGCCGCGCTCCCCGCGGGCTTCGGAGCCCGGGCCTCCGAATCAGAGGCGCCGTGGGACGGCCGCCGCGGCGCCGACGAGGAGCGTGGGGCGTCGGTCGGCCGCGGCATCACCCGACGGGCTGGGGAGCGCGCTTCCCTTGCCACCGGGTCCGGGTCCAGGGCGTGCCAGTCGACGCTCGGCGCTAGCATCGACTCATGCTCGTCGCCGTGCTCAATGCCGGGAGCGCGACCGCGAAGGTCGCGCTCGTCGAGGTGGACGGCGTTGCGACGCACGTCCCGTGGCGACGAAGCCGGGGTCTCGATCCCGGAGGCGGCGCTGCGACTGCGTTCGCGGAGCTTCTCCGGGATCCGGGTATCCGGACGCGCCAGGTCGACGCCGTCGGACATCGCGTCGTTCACGGGGGCAGGCTTTTCGCGGAGCCTGTACGCATCGAACCGTCGGTCGAAGAGGGCATTGCGTCTCTGGTGCCGCTAGCGCCGTTGCACAACCCGGCGGCGCTCGAAGGGCTGCGGGCTGCCCGCGAGCACTTCCCGGGCCGTCCCATGGTTGCGGTCTTCGATACCGGGTTTCACGCCGGGCGCGATCCGGAATCCCTCCGCTATCCCCTTCCGTGGGATCTCTGCGAAGAGCTGGGCCTGATTCGCTATGGGTTTCACGGAATCGCACACGCCTCCCTGAGCGA
>CAMYIK010000189.1 GCA_947258365.1 uncultured Thermoleophilia bacterium
CCCGGCGGCGATCCGGGCGGTCTGCACCCGGAAGGGCGAGCACGAGACATACTCGAGGCCGGCGCCGTGGAAGAAGGACACCGAGTCCGGGTCACCACCGTGCTCTCCACAGATTCCGAGCTTGATGTCGTCCACGCTGTCTCGGGCGGCGGCGCAGGCCGTATGCACGAGCTGACCGACGCCATCTCGATCGAGGGTTTCGAAGGGGTTGAAACCCAAGACTCCGGTCTCCAGGTACTGAGCCAGGAACTTGGTCTCGGCGGCGTCGCGACTGAAGCCGAAGGTGGTCTGGGTGAGGTCGTTGGTGCCGAAGGAGAAGAAGTCCGCCTCCTTGGCGATCTCACCGGCCGTGATCGCCGCGCGTGGCAGCTTGTGCCCACCTTGTGCTCCAGGGCCTCGAGGTGGGCATCGACTTCGTCCTGGAGTCCGTCCGGGTACTTCCCGCCGGCGGACAGATACGCCATGCAAGCCTCGGTCGTGATCGTGAAACCCGAGGGGACAGGCAGTCCAAGGCGCGTCATCTCCGCGACGTTCGCGCCTTTGCCACCCAGCAGGTCCCGCATGTCGCGTCCGCCCTCCTCAAAGGCGTATACACGCTTGGCCTGCGACTGCGCCCCTAGTCGCCCCCGGCGACCTTGGTGAAGTCCGCCACGTTGCCGAGGGCATCTGCCGCTCGGCGCACGAGGGCCTGACGTCGACCGCGCTCGGCAGCGTCGTCGGAGTTCACCATGACGTCGACCAAGAAGCCGTCGACAAAACCCGCGAGGGCTCCGGCCGCGTCCAATGCGGCCGCGGGATCGCGCCGTGTCCGAGCATCGGCAATCGCCGGCACCGCGCTATCGATGGCCTCCGCTAGAGCATCCTCATGCGAATCGCCGGCGGATACGTAGTCCGAACTCGCGTCCTCAAAGCGTGCCGCCAGCTTCACGAGCCGAGTGTGCGCCGTGCGAGCCGCCGCGAACTGCTGCTCGTTCCGGGCAGCATCCAAAGCCCGAGCCCAGGTCACCGTCGCCAGGACGCTGCCGAGGTCGGCTCCGGCCGCGGCCGCGGTGGCATCGTGGCCGACGCCTTCCTCGCCGAGCTGGTACGCGACGCGATCGGCGAAGAATCCTCGGAGCTGCTCGAGTCCGTCCTCATCGCTCAAGACGAGTTCAGCGCCCTGGCCCCGAAGACGAGTGACCGCCTCGGAGAGGAGGTCCATGGTCGACACATCCCACGCACGGTCCAGCAAGATTCGCACCAGGCCCTGAGCGGCGCGGCGTAGTCCATACGGGTCTTTTGATCCCGTGGGGGCCTCATTGACCAGGAACGCACCGGCCAGGTTGTCGATCTTCTCCGCGGCTGCCAGAACCGCACCGGCAACGCTGCCGGGAACGGGAGTCCTCGCTCCGGCGGGAAGGTACTGCTCGTCGATGGCCGTCGCGACCTCTTCCGGGTGCCCTTCTTCGCGCGCGTACTGCGCAGCCACGAAGCCCTCCAGATCGGAGAACTCCGCGACGAGGACCGCACCCTGGTCAGCTTTGGCCAGCCGGGCGGCAGCCTCCGCGTGGGCTGCGTCCGCGCCAGAGACTGCAGCGGCCTTGGCAAGGGCCTGAACGCCACCCACGAGGCGCTCTCGCTTGTCGGCCATAGTTCCGAGCCGCTGATGGAAGACGATCGAATCAAGACGAGAATCGAGGTCCGCAAGGCCGGCGTCGCGATCCCTGTCGAAGCTGAAGACCGCGTCCTGCAGCCGGGCGTCCAGCACGCCCTCGTTGCCACGCGTGATCAGGTCCGCATGCGCGGGATCACCGTTTTGCACCGCGAGGAACGCGGGATAGAGCGAACCATCGGCCCTGGCCAGCGGAAAGTAACGCTGGTGCGATTGCATCGCCGTTATGAGCACGCGCTCGGGCAAACGGAGATTCGCCTCCTTGATGGCCCCCGTGATCACGCTCGGATGCTCGACCAAATGGAGCACCTCTTCGAGCTTGCCACCGGGATCACTCCAGGTACAGCCCACGGCCGCCGCCGCGGCATCCAGGCCCTCCACAATCGTCTGGCGTCGCTCCTGGTGATCGGCGATCACGCCGGATGCCCGAAGTTGATCGAGGTAGGTGTCCGGGCTGGTGATCTCGACAGGGCCACCCAGGAAACGGTGACCGTTGCTGGTCGCGCCGGCGGTGAGGCCGAAGCGTTCGAAGGCAATCGTCTCGCCATCGAGCTTGGCCACGATCCATCGCACCGGCCGGGAGAAGCGCAGGCCCTTGCCGTCTCCCCACCGCATGGTCTTCGAGAAACGCACTCCGGTGATGAGTGCCTCGGCAAGCTCAGGAACCAGATCGGTCGCGGCCGTCGCGGGTTCGTCGATGTCGACGAACACGAACTCACGGCCGTCCTGCTCGCGCACCTCGAGAGCGTCGGCGTCCACACCTTGCCCACGGGCGAAACCAAGAGCCGCCTTCGTTGGCGCTCCCACGTCGTCGAAAGCGGCCTTCGCCGCCGGGCCGCGCATGGTCATGACGCGCCCTGGCCGCTCGCCGGGAAGTCCCGGAATCATGGTCGCGTATCGCCGAGGAGAGACCCAGACGGTTGGCGCGCCGGCATCCAGGCGCAGACTCTTCAGCGCTTCGGCGGCAACTCCCGGTACCTGCTCGATGATCTCCCGGCAGGCACTCGCGGGAAGCTCCTCCGTGCCGATCTCGATGAGCAGATCAGGCATCGACGGACTCCTTTGCGGCCAGGTAGGCCTCCGCGACCTTTGCCGCCAGCGCGCGCACCCGCCAGATGTATGCCCCGCGCTCGGTCACGCTGATGACGCCGCGCGCGTCAAGGAGATTGAAGCTGTGGCTGCACTTGAGCACCTGGTCATACGCTGGGAGCACCAAGTCGGCATCCAGGCAACGCTGGCATTCCTTCTCGTGCTCATCGAAGCGACCGAAAAGGGCATCGGTATCGGCCACCTCGAAGTTGTAGCGACTCCACTGGCGCTCGTTCTCGTGGTAGATGTCGCCGTAGGTCACTCCATCGACCCACTCCAGCTCGAAGATCGAGTTGACGCCCTGCAGATACATGGCAATGCGCTCCACGCCGTAGGTCAGTTCGGCCGAAATCGGCGTGAGATCGACTCCCCCTGCCTGCTGGAAGTAGGTGAACTGAGTGATCTCCATCCCGTCCATCCAGACTTCCCAGCCGAGTCCCCACGCACCAAGCGTCGGGCCCTCCCAGTCGTCCTCGACGAAACGGATGTCGTGTTGCTCGGGCGGGATCCCGAGGGCGACCAGTGACCCGAGGTACAGGTCCTGCACGTCGGGCGGCGACGGCTTGAGGATGACCTGGTACTGGAAGTAGTGCTGAAGGCGGAACGGGTTCTCGCCGTATCGCCCATCAGTCGGCCGGATCGATGGTTCGACGTAGGCCGTGCGCCACGGCTCCGGGCCGAGGCTGCGAAGCAGCGTGGCGGGATTGAAGGTGCCCGCACCGACTTCGGTGTGGTACGGCGTCAGAACGACGCAGCCGCGGTCGGCCCAGTAGGAGCCGAGGCGGGCAATGACATCTTGAAAGTTGAGGGCGCCCATTTTGGGTGGTGGCACAAGCGCGTCTTGCGCTCAGCCGGGTCGTCTCCTTCGCGTCGCACGCAGACCGTCGATGAGTTTACTGCGGTCGCAAAACTCGGAAATCAGAGGCTTGGGGCGGACTTTAGGGTCACGCCCAGATGCTCCATCAAGAGCGCTCCCACGAGGTGCTCCACCCCTTCAGCGACGCTGCGCTGCATCGGGGCCGCCTCCGCGAGTGGAGCGCCGAGGAGCTGGCGCAGCGCATCCAGCACGTGTGCGCCGACATAGTCGCCCACTCCTGCGCAGTCGTCACACAACGTCCCGCCCATGCGAGCGGAGAACGCCGTGGCCGCCACGTCTGCGCCGCAAGAGACGCATCCCGCGAGTTGGGGCAGGAATCCGATGGCGACCAAGAGCTTGGTGCGAAAACCAAGCACTACAGGGTCAAGCCGCGCAGGACCGCTTCCTGGCGGCGTGCGCGCAAGCAAAGCGAGCGCTCGCGCGGTCAGGTTGTAGGCGCCCTCGCTTGGTTCATCCTCCGGCAGCGCCCGCATGGCCGTTTCAAGAACGGCGCTCGCGGCGAGCAGCCGATAGCTCTCGACCCAAAGACCCGCGTTCGGTTCCACCGGCGCCGCCCCGCGAATGCCATGCAGATCCCCACGCCCCTGATGAAGGGTCAGATTCACGCGCACGCCGGGCTGTAGACGGCCTCCGAGGCGCGACTTCGGCCGCCGGGCGCCCTTTGCGATCGCGGCCACTCGCCCGCGCTCGAGCGTGAGCAGACTGACGATGTTGTCCGCCTCCGAGAAACGGATCGTCCTGAGGACAATCGCCTCGGTCTCATAGGTCGCCACGTGCCGATTCTGGCACCCAGGCCGGTCCGCGCGCCGAGCGCTATTGTCCCGCGATGGCCAAGGTCCACATTTATACGAGTGACGCGTGCGGTTTTTGCTCGCGCGCGAAGGCTCTGCTCGACAACAAGGACATCGAATACACCGAGACCCACATGGGCCTTAGCGACATGGATGCTCGGCGAGCGCTCGCCGAGCTGACGGGCCGTTT
>CAMYIK010000190.1 GCA_947258365.1 uncultured Thermoleophilia bacterium
TGGAAGCTCAGCGTGTACAGCAGTCTCGGGGGCGACGACGCGTCCCTGTGGCGGCGCACCCCACGAGCTGTCGAGGCTGAGGAGGCAGGTCGATGAGCATCGCTCCAGCGTTGGTGACTCCGAAGAAGCTTCCTGTACCTCGGCGCATCGTGCGACTGCTCGGTCTCCCGATCGATCCGGTCACTCCGGACCAGGCCATCAACCGCATCATCGATGGCGTCGCCGAAGGCCGTGGCGGTGTCGTCGCCACCCCGAACCTCGACATCTTGCGTCAGTACGTGGAGGACCCCGAGGTGCGGGAGCTCTATGAGCACGCCGACCTCAGCCTCGCCGATGGCATGCCGGTCGTATGGGCGTGCCGCGTACAGGGAACCCCGGTTCCCGGGCGCGTCGCCGGCTCCGATCTGACCATTTCTCTCTCTGCGGCCGCCGCCGACAACGGGGCGTCGATCTACCTTCTGGGTGGATCTCCCGGCGTCGCGGAGGACGCGGCGAACACCCTGAGGTCGTGGTATCCCGACATCGACATCCGCGGCCACCACTGCCCGCCGTTCGGTTTTGAGCACGACGAACTCGAGATGGCCCGGGTCGAGGCGGAACTTGCCCGTACCCAGCCCGACATCGTCTATCTCGCTCTCAGCTTTCCAAAGACGCTGCAGATTGCCGTCCGGCTCAGCGAGCGTTTCCCGCAGACCTGGTTCCTCGGTATTGGTATCAGCCTGTCCTTTATCTCCGGCGATGTGCGCCGGGCGCCCAAGTGGGTCCGCACAGCGGGCCTTGAGTGGGCCCACCGCCTTGTTCAGGAGCCTCGCCGCCTCGCTCGGCGCTATCTCGTGGACGGGCTTCCCTTTGCCGGGAAGGTCATGTTGAAGGCCGCACGGGTGCGCCGTGCTGCCCGCCGGGCGCCAGTTCGCGCCTGGCGTCGCTAGGCCCGCGTCTTTAGTCCGAGCCGTGAAGCGCCGAAAACTGAACGTAGGTAGCGCGCATCCATTCCCAAGTGAGGGTTAACGTGGCCGAGTCCATAGCACTTCCCCTGACCTTTCCCAGGACTGTGACAACGGAAAAGACCGGCCAGCCGCGCGTGCCCGAGAGCGATCTCGGTTCTGATCCCGAGAAGACTTCTCGTGGGGCGGAGAGCCCTGCCTCCAAAGCCGACGCCCCAGGCAAGGCAGAGAACCTTCCCGTGCGCCAGAACGGCACCAACGGCATGTCGGCCGGTGATCACCTTCGCGAAGGCACCGCCCTTGCGGTTGCGGGCGCGACAGACGCCGCGACGACCGCTGCCCAGCGCGCCGCCGAGGCAGCCGTGTCCGTATCGATCTCGATGGGCAAGTACACGGTCAAAGCCGGCAAGGCGCTCGGCGAGATGAGCGCGATGGGCGGCAAGGGCATGGCGACCTTCACCGGAGCCGCTATCGCCGCCACGGGTCGGGCGGCTGCAAACACCCGTCAAGCAACCCGGAAATTTGCATGGAGCGCTGCACGATCGACGCGTGCGCTCGCATCCGGCGCCGGAAGTAGTACAAGCACTGTCATGTTGGGTGACGCACCGCCTGAGCAGCGGATTCTCGAGGCGACGACCAAAGAGCCGTCGTCAAAGACGACCCAACCGACGAACAAGGTCAAGACCGGAAAGAAGTCGGCTCCTCATCCCAGTCGGGCGCCACGCCTGCCTCTTGGCCTGCCCAGCCCGGGCGACCGCGAAGTCGGTCCCCACGCCGGCGGCACCTATCAGCCGCCCCCCCCGCTTTCGGGGCCACTGAGCGCCGCGAAGCGTCGCCCTTGGCTGGTGGCCCTCCCGATGTTGCTCCTCGCCGTTGGCGCGCTCTTCCTCGCGGGAGAGCGGACGCCGGTTCACACCGCCGAGACCCGTCTCTCGGTTGGTGACGCGCAGCTCGAGAACCAGGATGTGCCTGGCAGCATCGCCGCACGCATCGCCCTGGCGGCGTCGTACGCCCGTCTCGTGGATGCGCAAGACGTCGTCACCCCGCTTTCTGAGGCCATCGGCCAAGAACCCGACGAGATCGCAGCTCGACTCTCCGGTTCGCCGATCCCTGAGAGTCCGCTCTTCTTCGTTGAGGCGACGGGCAGCTCGGAGGACTCTGCGGTCGAACTCTCGAACCTCGCAGCCGATTCCCTGAGGAACTACATCGCGCAGCTGAATCTGGACAGCGGAGCGGCTCCGGGCCTCCTCAAGGACTTCCAGGCCGCGCAGGTACGGGTTGAGCGCCTCTCGATCGAGGTCGGGCAGGCCGAAGACGCCTTTTCCAAGCGTGAGACCAGCGCGAATCGGTTGGTTCTCAGTAGGGCTCGGGCGGCGGTTGCGACCGCGCAGCTCGAGGCCGATGGGCTCCGGCGCGACTACGAACGTGCCACCGAGTTCGACGAAAGCGCGAATACGGTCTCAGTGGTCAATCCCGCGATCTCCGCCTCCAGCGACGCTGACTCCTTCCGCAACCGCCTGATCTTCACGGGGGTTGTTCTGGGAGGCCTCATCGGTATCGCTCTTGCATGGGCGGCAGCGCGTTTCCTTCCCGCTCGCTTCAATCGCGCCTAGCTCCATGGGCGGAAAGACCGCCCTGACCAGCTTGGCGCTGGTTCTCATGCTGGTTTTCGCCAGCCTAGCCTCGGCTGCCGTCGCTGTTCCGGGGGCTCCGGACCTGCCGCCGGATGAACCTCCGCCGGCGTTCGCGACGCCCTCCGCGCCCGCGACGCCCTCCGCGCCCGCGACTCCCGCCGCTCCGCAGGTGGATCCTGCCGAGGAAGCACGCAGGGCGGCGGCGGCACAGAAGGCCGCCGAGGAGCAGGCTCGCCGTGAGGCGGCAGAGATCACGAAGCGGGTCGAGGCGATCAGTGAGGAAATCGCCGCGGCGCAGCGCCAGGCGCCCGCTCCCGCCTCGCCCATCGTGTCCGTCGCGGAGCACTCGGCGATCAGCATCGGGGTCTTGGAGCGCCTACTCCCGGCGATCATTCTGCTGACGGCACTGGCGGGAATCGTGGCGCTCCTCCGTTTGACCGATCCGGCGTGGGCTCTCACGATGGGGATCCTCCTTACGGTATTCAGTGGAAACTGGGATCAGCTCGGACTGCCTCCGCTCGATCGCCTGTTCATCGGCTTGGGAGTCCTCGCTGTACTCGCGGGTCTCGGCCCGGCGGCGGCGCGACCTCGGTTCAAGTTCGGATTCGTGCACGTGCTGCTGGTCGCGACGGCGGCCTACGCGGTGCTCTCCGCGGTCTGGGTCGGAACCATCGGGAACTCCGAGGCCTACTTCGGGCTCATCGATCGCCTGGGCATCGCGCCGTTCCTCATGTTCGCCATCGCCCCGGTGGCGTTCCGCACCCGGCGTCAGCGTTCGATCTTGCTGGGTGGCCTAGTGAGTCTTGGCGCCTATCTGGGACTGACTGCCTTATTCGAGGCCGTCAATCTCAACGCACTCGTCTTTCCGAGCTACATCCTCGACCCGAACGTCGGCATCCATGTCGACCGGGCTCGCGGTCCGTTCGTCGAGGCGGCGGCCTTCGGCCTCGGCCTGTTCGTCTGCGGAATCGCCGGCCTTGTGGGATTTGCGATTTGGCGCGACGTTCGCCTACGCGTATTCGCCGCTTCCGTGAGTGCACTCTGCATGTTCGGCACCATCTTCACCCTGACCCGTGCGATCTGGCTCAGCAGCATCATCGCCGGTGTGGTGACCTTGCTCGCAGCCAAAGAGCTTCGGCGTTATCTCCTGCCGTCGCTGGCCATCGGTGGCATCGCGGTCGTCGCCGCGCTCACCTTCTTGCCGAGCCTGCAGGACGACGCCCAAGTGCGACAGGCCGACCAGCGCCCGATTTGGGACCGCTACAACCTCCTGAACGCCGGCGAGCGCATGATCGCCGACAAGCCGTTGTTCGGCTTCGGCTGGGACAAGGCCGAAGAGGACATCACAGGCTATTTCCGTCAGTCAGACACCTTCCCGCTCACCGGGGACGGACTACGGATCCACAATGTCTTCGTGGCCAACGCCGTCGAGTTGGGTCTGGTGGGCGCGACCCTCTGGATCGTGACGCTCATGGCGGCGATCGGAACGGCCATCCTGCGACGGGGTCCGCCAGAGCTGCGCCCTTGGCGCATCGGTTTGATCGCAATCGCCGTTCAGTGGGCGATCGTGGCCAACTTCGTGCCGCTCTTTTTCGCCTTCCCGAACCTGATCCTCTGGGTCTGGGCGGGCGTGCTCTCGACACAGTACGTCGAGGGTGGGGAGGACCTGTTCGTCATCCCGAAGGAAGAGCAGGTAGACGTCCCGTCACCGGAGCTGATTCTCGAGAACTAGTGAGCGCGGCATCGCCGCGCTCGGTCACTCGGGCCAGGTGAGCAGTTCGCCCTGTTCGAGAACCTGGAGCCTGTCCCAGGGGAAGTCCGCGAGGATGGCATCCGGGAACTGCCCCTGAAGCGCCTGGGCGTAGAGCGCGTTGTCGGCGTCGGTCTTCGGTGCCTCACCGTAGAAGTTGACCGTGCCGGCGTGGTCTCGGACCAACACCCCATAGTCCTGAGCAGCCTTGGCGATCA
>CAMYIK010000191.1 GCA_947258365.1 uncultured Thermoleophilia bacterium
CGGGCATCACGGGCGGCCCGCCGTCGATCGGCGTCCCCCCGCCGTCGAGCATGCGGCCGAGCAGCGCCACACCGACGCCGATACGGGCTGCGTCCCCACCGAGGCCCACCCGCGTCGTCGCCAGGTCGAGGCCCCTGGTGCCTGAGTAGACCTCGATCACTGCCTTGTCGCGGTCGACTTCGAGTACTTGCCCGCGACGAATCTCACCGTCTGGGCACACCACCTCGACGACTTCGTCTGAGTGCACTCCGGAGGCGCGGTCGATGAAGATCAGCGGGCCCGAGACGTAGTAGACCGTCTGGAACTCGGTCGCATGGAGACCGCGGCGGAGCTTCATAGCCGCTGCACCTCCTCATCGATGGCTTCCATGAGTGCCTTGACCCGCTCGCCCAGTTCCTCGACCGGCCAATACTTCATGCGGGCGATGGCGTCGAGGACGCCCAGGGTGCCGATCGCTTCGAGGTCGGTGTCTTCGTCGACCACCCGCGCCATGGCCTCGTGGAGATGACGGATGATGCGCAGCATCGAGTACTGCTTGGCGGGTGGGCAGTAGGCGTCGATGTCGTCGAAGGCGGACTGCTGCAGGAAGTCCTCCCGCACGATGCGGCCCGTCTGGAAGGTGACCCGCTCTGTCGGGGCCAGCACGTCGACGCCGAGCAGCTGCACGATGGCCTGGAGCTCTTGCTCCTGACCGAGCAGCCCCACGATCCAGCGCCGCAGCTCACCCCAGTCTTCGGCGACTTCGGTCTCGAACCAACGGTCGAGGTTGTAGAGCGTGTAGCTGTTGCCCCAATGAATCGCAGGGAAGTGGCGGCGTTGCGCCAGCTCCGAATCGAGCGCCCAGAACGTGCCGGCAAGGCGAAGGCTGTACTGCGTGACGGGCTCGGAGAAGTCGCCACCGGGCGGCGAGACGGCTCCGACGACGGTGACCGAGCCCTGCCGGTCGCCACCCCCCAGCACGCGGGCCGCACCGGCCCGTTCGTAGAACTCGGCGAGGCGTGATGGCAGGTAGGCGGGGTAGCCTTCCTCGCCGGGCATCTCCTCGAGCCGACTCGAGACTTCTCGCAGCGCCTCCCCCCAGCGGCTCGTCGAGTCCGCAACGAGCGCGACGTCGTAGCCTTGGTCCCGGTAGTACTCCCCGATCGTGATTCCGGTGTAGATGGAGGCCTCTCGGGCTGCGACGGGCATGTTCGAGGTGTTGGCGATGAGGGTGGTGCGGGCCATCAGGGACGAGCCGCTGCGGGGATCGACGAGGGCGGGGAACTCCTCGAGGACTTCCGCCAACTCGTTGCCCCGCTCGCCACATCCGACGTAGATGATCACATCGGCGTCAGACCACTTCGCCAGCGTCTGCTCGTGCACGGTCTTCCCAGTCCCGAAGCCACCGGGAATCGTCGCTGCCCCTCCACGGGCGACCGGAAACATCATGTCCACAACCCTCTGTCCGGTGATGAGCGGCGCCGAGGGGTCGAGGCGCTCCGCGACGGGCCTCGCACGCCGCACCGGCCATCGAGACAGCATGGAAACGGCGGCTCCGTCGACAAACAGCAGCGGATCGGTCACGGTGATCGGGGAGCGCCCAAGATCCGTCACCGTGCCGGCGACGTTGGGCGGCAGCAGGACTCGATGCATCAGGGCAGGCGTCTCCTGAAGCGTGGCAAGAACGTCACCGCCAACGACCCGATCACCTACCGCAACGGTGAACTCGACGTCCCACTCGAGCGTGCGGTCGAGGGACGGCAGCTCTACACCGCGGCGCACGTAGGGACGGGCATACGGTTCTCCGTTCTCGGCGGCGAGGGCAGGCAGAGGTCGCTGTACGCCATCGAAGATGTTGCCGAGCAGCCCAGGGCCGAGCTCGACGGTGAGCGGCGCCCCGGTATCGATCACCGTCGAACCGACTTGGAGGCCGCTGGTGTCCTCGTACACCTGGATCACAGCTTCACGGCCCTTGAGGCGGATCACCTCGCCGATGAGCCGGCGCCTGCCAACCCTGACCACGTTGTAGAGGCGCGTTCCCCGGAGGCCCTCAGCCACCACGACGGGACCGGCGATCCGCACCACGTGGCCTTCGTGGGCAGCCGTGGCCGGAACAGGCGCAGTCGTCATGCCTTCTCCCCAAACGTGATGTGATAGCCGACGGCGCGCTGGATCAACCCCGCCAGCCTGCTGCGCCTGCCGGCAGCCGGCTCGGCCCCGAGCCCGGCAGGCAGGCCGATGATGACGGGCGAGAGCGAGGCCTCCCAATGCACTCGCTGGGCAGCATCGATCTGGGCGAGGTAGGGCTCGTACACCGCGATTACACCTCGCTCGCCAGAAGCAATGATGTCGGCCACAGCGCCCGCGGCCTCGTTGGCGTCCGTTACAGCCTGCACCGCGACTCCGGCGAGGCGGAACCCCGGCGCCATCTCTAGCGGCGCCACGACCATCAGGTGGGCTTCGCTCATGTCGCCACCACCAAGTGTCCGGCCACGTCGTCGGGCGAGAGTCCGTGAACGATGCCCTGTCCGATCCATCGGAGGTTGCGCACCTCGTTCTCCTTGGCGAAGACATACGCCATGGGGATCGCCGGGCCGAGCGGATCTCCACCGTGGAAGAGCGCGATGGCGTCTCGCGTCGTTGCGTCGCGAAGCGACCTTTCAAGGCTGCCGAGGTCGTCCTCCGCGTTCCAGTCCGCCAGGGCAACATCCCAACCAGGTGAGCTTGGCGCCGCCGCCAGGACCGCAGCAGCGTCGGCCGCAGTGGCCGCTGATCGTGCTCCTTCGAGAACAGCTCTCCGGATGCGCCCTCCGGGCAAGAAGGCTGGTCCGGGCTCTGCGTCGTCGGTCCCAGGCTCGCCCTCCTCCCGGGCTCGCCGCAACCGCAATGCAGTCATCACGTTCATGCGGTCGATCTCCGCACGCAGCAACCGGCTCGTGTCGCTGGGAGCGTCGTCGTGAGTCCGGAGCACCTCATCGAGATGCTCCGCATATGCCGTGCTCAGCACGCGCTCCAGCACGGAGATGTCGCCACGTCGCTCGTACTCGGGCCAGGCGGAGGCGACTCGGCGCGCCTGATCCGGCGACGGGAGGCCCCAAGCGACCATCAGGTCGAGCACGGGCCGCACCCGCGGCTGGTCGGCCAGTTCGCTCAGCTCGGCGTCGGTGACGGTTCCCGCGGGCACGAGCAGCCCGGGGAGGTCGGCTACCTCGGCCGTGTGCGCTTTGGCGCGCAGGATGGTGCGGAGGTTGTGCAAATCCCATCGCTCCAGCAGAAGGTCGACGACGGGGACTGCGACGCCGGCGTAGAAGCGGCGCAGGGCGCGGAGCTCCGTGGCGAGCGCGATACGGAGGGCCTCGTCCAATCGCCGGATGCCGCGGTAGCGAGTGAGGGCGGCAGCAACGGCAGGGCCGTACGTCGTATCGCTGAGCAACCCGAGCAGCCGGTCCAGCGACTCGGCAGTAAGCAACGTGACGTAGTCCGATTCTCCGAGGAGTCGTGACCGTCTTGCGCGAAGGCGGGTGTTGCCGTACTCGAGCCCTGTCATGGGCCAGTTCTTCCGACCGCGGGGATGGTCTCGACGGCGATCCGGCGCAAATGGCGTTCACCCCGCGCCCTGCGGGACTCGAAGGTGTTGATCACTCGCCGCCCGTCCCCGGTCGAAAGGGCAACGCCGCCTGTGGTGGTGAGGCACGGATCGACCGTCATGTGGTGGATGCCGCGGTCGGCCAGGAGTCGATCGATGAGAGCCTCGTCGGCAACGTCGACCTGCACCACTCGGGCGTCGGGGAGCACGGCGAGGCACTCCGCGAGCAGGTCGCCGAGCAAGGCCTCGTATCCGTCACCTGCTCGCAGCGCCCCGATGCGACGTTCTGCCGCTTCGACCGTATCCACGTAGACCTCCTCGACGGCCCGGCCCACCATACGATCGGCTTCCAAGCGAGCGCGGTTGACGATTCGCTCGCGACTGTGGGCAGCGGCAGCGTCCATCGCCGAAGCCGCCTTCTCCTCGGCGGCGGCCGCCTCGGCCTCGGCGCGCTCGAGCAACGCCGCGATGCGGAGTTCGCCGTCACTGCGGATGCGAGCGATCTCAACCTCGGTCTCGGACCGGATCGCAGCGAGGATGTCGCCGAGAGCCATCAGCCGCCGAGCAGGATGATGATCATCGCGGCCACGGCGAAGCCGAGGATCACGAGGGTCTCGGGGATCGCAACGAGCAGGATGACGCGTCCCGTCAATTCCTCGTTCTCGGCGATCGCGCCGATGCCGGCCGACCCGATGCGCGCTTGAGCGTATCCCGTGGCAAGCGCACCCAGCCCGACGGCGATGCCGGCCCCAATGGCGAGGAGACCAAGCTCCATTTCATGCTCCTTTCTTGGCGTCACGCAGGCGGAGCCCCGCCGACACCATCGTCGGGGGCGCCGAACGGTGTGAACGGGCGGCCCCCTTCTCTGTAGAACGTGCCAAAGAACTCGACGTAATGGAGGCGCAGCGCCTGGATCGCGGGGCTGAAGGTGCCGAGAGCCAGGTTCAGCGCATGGAACA
>CAMYIK010000192.1 GCA_947258365.1 uncultured Thermoleophilia bacterium
GGGCCGATCATCATTGGAGCCACGCGGAGTGCTCCGACCGGGAGCACGATGCACTCGACGATGCTGCCGCGCTCTTCGTCGCGGCGGCGCAAGGCCGCGACCTGCCGGCCGCCGGTCGAGGCGACGTGGACGTTGGGATCATCGAGGCGAGCGAGAGCCGTGCCCGCGACGTTAGGAGCAAGTGGGGCGCCTCCCGTCGGATTCATCGGCGTGCGTTCTGAACGGCCTGGGCGATCACGTCCCGATCCGCGTACCCGTCGATCTGGGACCGGATGCCCTTGTCGGCGTCCACGATGAGGATGGCCGGGGTGGTGATCACATTGAAGCGCTGGATCAGCTCTGCGGCCTCGCCGGGATCCTCGGTACTCAGAGAAAGAAACGGCGCACCGGTCTGACCGGCTGCCGCACTGGCCTCGACGATGACCAGGTCGTCCACGACGCCCTTCGGAAGTCGGGCCACGACTACGGCGGGGCCGTTCTTGAGGGTTCGGTCGATCTTCTGGGCCGCCGCGCTCTCATTGCCCGTCGCCGGGGGAGTGGGAGCATCGGCACTGTTTGCTGAGGTCGCCGGGACGGCGAGCGCGATGCCCACGAGAGTGGCCGCGCAGGTGGCAAGAATGCCGCGGTGTTTGAAGCGAAGGTTTCTCACACCAGGTCTATCGGCCGATCGAGGGATCATCTTGAGGCAAGAAACGCAAAAAAAAAGAGGGGGTGCGCCATTTGGCGCACCCCCTCGAATAGAGCGTCGTAACGATGCTCTAGGTGCTAGATCACGGACACTGGAAGTCGGCGATCGCAGCGGCCGGGCCAGCCTTGTGGAAGCCCTCGGTCGCGGTCGCGCCGGTAGTCTCGACGCAGTAGGTGTTACCCGCAGCAGAGTCGATCACGATGCCGGTGATGGCAGCGTCGATCGCCTGTAGGCCGACGAGGGTCATACCGGTGTAGTCAGACCCGTTGTTCGTGTAGAAGGTCTCGATAGCTGGAAGTCCCGCCCGAAGGTTGGCCTTCGCTGCGGTGTCCTCCGCGGAGTCGCGGAAGTTGAGGTATGCCGGCACCGCAATCGCGAGCAGCACACCGATGATGATGACGACAACGAGGAGCTCCGTAAGCGTGAAGCCCTCTTCGTTGCGCGCCTGGGCCGCACGTGCCCGGAGTTTTTGCAACATGTAGTTCCTCTCCTTGAGGAAGAAGTGACGTTCGCGAGCGTTATCGGCGGGTTCCGGGCGAACCTTGACCCTGAGGTTTCTCTAGGGGCCTAATCCGACTCTTCTCTTGTCCGCGCAGGGAGCGATCGCAACGGGCGCTCAAAAAAAAGATCTCAAGAGTCCATGGCGGGATGCCGATTACCCCGTCGATGGATTACGACACACACCAACAGCCCGAGCCTTCTTCCTCTTCACCAGTGGGATGGCGCTCACTCGATGACCTGCTCGTCCAAGGGGTCGAGTCTGGGGCGTCCGATCTCCACATCTGCGCAGGCAGCGCCCCGCTGATGAGAATCAATGGCTCATTGAATCGCATTGGCGATCAGAAGCTCACGCCGGATGAGACTGAGCGTCTTCTCTACTCGGTGATGACCACCGAGCAGCAGAAGCGCCTCGAAAAAGACCGCCAGGTCGACTTCTCGTACGTGCTCGTGGGCATCTCTCGCTTCCGCGTCAATGTCTTCTTCCAGCGCAACAGCATCAGTGCGGCGCTGCGGACGATTCCCCATGAGATCAAGAGTCTCAATGACCTTGGCATGCCCGAGCCGCTCAGCGCGCTTGCCACCAGGCCGCGGGGGCTCGTCCTCGTGACGGGGCCGACGGGATCGGGCAAGTCCACCACGCTCGCGGCGATCATCAATGAGATCAACCAGACCCGCGACGACCACATCATCACGATCGAGGACCCGCTCGAATTTCTTCATGAGCACGGCCGGTGCCTCGTGAACCAGCGGGAAATCGGTGCCGACGCGAAGGGCTTCCCCGAGGCTCTGCGCGGAGCGCTCCGCGAGGACCCCGATGTGATCCTCGTGGGCGAGATGCGTGACCTCGAGACCATCGAGACCGCGCTCACCGCCGCAGAGACCGGCCACCTCGTATTCGGAACCCTGCACACCCAAGACGCCCCGGCCACCGTGGACCGCGTGATCGACGCGTTCCCGGCCGGTCAGCAGAACCAGGTTCGGGTACAGCTCGCGTCCGTGCTTCAAGGGGTGGTTAGCCAGTCATTGCTCCCCACCATCGACGGCAAGGGCCGCGTCGCGGCGACGGAGATTCTCCTGCCCGACGACGGCACTCGGAACCTGATTCGTCAGAACAAGGTCGAGCAGATCTACTCCATCATGCAGACATCGAACTCACGCGGAATGCAGACCCTCGAGCAGTCGCTTGCGCAGCTGATCAACGCCTCCAAGGTAACCCGCGAAGTCGCAATGGCCGTAACCAGTCGCCCTCGAGAACTCGAGGGCCTGCTTCCTGACAAACCGGCGGCCGGTCAGGTCGCTCCCTTGAGGAGGGCGTAATGGCGACCGAGGTCATCGGTCTTAAGCTCGGCGCGTCTCGGCTGATAGCCGCGCGCGTGTCGGACAATGGCGGGCACAGCTTGCTCGGCGTCGCAACGCACGACTTGCCACCCGGCCTGATCTTGCGTGGCGAGTTGCAGAGCCCTGACGCGCTCGCGACCGAGCTGAAGAATTTCTTCAGCGCTCACAAGCTCTCAAAGAAGAGGGTGCGCCTCGGCGTGGCCAGCAACCGCATGGGTGTTCGCACGATTGAGATTCCGGGCGACCTGAACGAGGAAGAGCTGGCCGACGCGGTCACCTTTCGTGCTCAGGAGGACCTACCGATTCCAGTGATGGATGCCGTGCTCGATTTCGACGTGATCGACGAGGGTACGACCGAAGACGGCGAACCCGTACGTCGCGTCCTCGTGGCGGTTGCCTACCGCGACCTGATCCACAACCTGGCGCGCGCCTTCGAGGCCGCCGGCATCACGCTGGTCGGTATCGACCTTGAGGCCCTCGCTCTGCTGCGCTCGCTTACCCCGCCCTCGAGTACGGCTCAGGCAGGCAGCGCGAGCGTAAGCGCCACGGTGATCGTTAACGTTGGATCTGACCATTCGATCGTATCGATCACCGATGGGCGGGCTCTGGAGTACGCCCGCGTCATCGAGTGGGGCGGTGCGAACGTAACCGAGGCGCTCGCGGCGCTGCTGCAGATCGAGTTCGACGACGCCGAGCGAATCAAGTGCGGCCTCTCGGAGGGCGAACAGTTGCCCGACGGTCTGACAGAGGAGACGGTGTTCGATGCCCGAGAGGCGATCGACGGACAGGTAGTGGCTTTTGGCCGCGAGTTCGTCTCGACTCTCCAGTACTACCAAGGACAGTCCGACTCACTGGCAATCAGTCATATCGTACTCGCCGGCGGCGGCGCGCGTCTTTCAGCGCTTCCGGCTGGTCTCGAAGGCCTGACCGGAGTTCCGGTTCGCCTTGGCGACCCGACCGTACGCCTTCACAGCTTGCCCGACGACGAGGCCTGGCTTCCCGGGCCTGAGCTCGCCGTGCCGATCGGATTGGGGCTGGGTCGATGAGTAAGATCAGAGGCATTCTCGGCAAGCTCAAGGGGGCCGTGCCGAAGCGGACCGCGAAGGCGGATGCCGGCGAACACGCCGCCGGGGGTAGCAAACCGGTGCACACGCCTGACGCGCCATTCATGCGGTCTATCAATCTGCTGCCGGAGGAGTTTCGTCCCGACACGCGCCGAATTCGCTGGAAGCCGGCATATGTCGCCGCAGGCACCGGCATCGCTCTCGCGGTCCTGGCTGTTGGAGCTCTCTATATGTCTGCGTCGAAAACGGCCGACGACGCAAAGGCGCAGCGCGACGACATAGCGCTGCAGGTGCAGACGAGCCAGTTCAAAGTTCAAGACGAGGCCCGGAAGAAGGGGATCTCGGCGCTTGCCTCCGTTGCCAGCACTGAACTTTCCACGGCCGTGAAAGGCGGGCTCGATTCGCGCATCGCCTGGGATCGCGTAATCAACGACACCTCACGTCTGCTCCCTGAGGGTGTGTGGCTCCGCGCGGTTCAGGCCTCAACTCTGTCCGGCGACGGTGAGGAAACCGCTGATACGCCAGGAACGCTTCGGCTTGATGGGAGCTCCCGGGTATCCAAGAAGGAAATCGCCGAGTACGCGGCGCGCGTCAAGGCACTTCGTGATGTTGACGGCGTCGCCCTGGAGAACTGGACGACCACGCAGCTTGAGGAAGTCCTCGAGTTCACGATCTCCGCCACCGTAAAGGGGCCACGATGACGCTTGCGCCATCCCGAACCGTGAAGATCTCGCTCGGCCTCGTGGCCGCGGCCTTGCTCGTACTTGCCGTCGGCTACTTCTTTCTCGTTAAGCCGGTGAACGCCGAGGCGTCTGCCGCAAACGACGAAACGGCTGAGCTTCAGGCACAGCTCACGTCACTCGAGGCGCAGTTCACCGCCCTCCAGGGCAAGCAGAACGCTGTCCCCGAGTTCTATCGCCTCTCGAAG
>CAMYIK010000193.1 GCA_947258365.1 uncultured Thermoleophilia bacterium
CCTACATTCGCAGTCGCCCGAGGCCTACCTCGCCTGCGCGACGGCGAGCGTGACCCGCGACCGGGCAACCGGGCGCTGTGGGCGTGAGTGGTGCGCAGAGCTGGAGCGTGCGCGTAGGCGCCAATGCAGCGCGGCGACGAAGAAGCTCATGCCTGCGGTGCGGTGCTGGATGGGGTCGCCGCCTTGTTTCTGTTTCGAAAGGCCTTGACGGCAGCACCGACGGTAGGAAAGTCGCGCGGGCCCATCGCATGGCGTTGCTCCGTCACCCACGCGCTGACGAAGAATCGGTTGAGACTCTGTTTCATGCGCGCGTAAGCGAGCACCACGCCCTGCGCCGCCAGATCCTCGCGAAACTCCCGAATCTTCTGCGCGGCGGTCAGGTCAAGCACGTTTATCGGGCTTGCGTCGACGACGATCCACTCGACGGGAGTCTCGGCGGCGGCCATGGCCTCGCGCACCCGCTGGCGGAAGTAGTCGATGTTGTAGAACAGCAGATCGGAGTCGAAGCGGTAAATCAGGAGCCCGGGGTAGGTGGTTCCCTGCGGATAGTCCTGCAGGCTGTGGAAGCCCCTTACCCCGGTGCCCTTGGTTCGACCCAGGATAGCGTCATGGGGCCAGGACCCGACCCGAAGCAGCCACAGAAACGTCAGGATCACGGCCAGAAAGACCCCCTTGAGCGCTCCGAGAAACAGCACGCCGAGGGTGGTGACCAGTGAGAGCAACAGCTCGCGGCGAGAGATGGCGAACAGCTCACGCAACGATGCGATGTCGATCAGACCGGCCGCGGAGACCATGATGACCGCCGCCAGCCCCGCCTGGGGCACGTGGGCCAGAGGACCGGTGAGGAAGAACAGGATGATCAGCATGGTGCCGGCGGCGACGAACCCCACCAGCTGGCTCTTGCCACCCATCGCGTCGTTGACCGCGGTACGCGAATCGGCGCCGGTCACCGGAAAGCCCTGGGCAAGGCCGGTGACGACGTTCGCCGCACCGAAGGCGATCATTTCCTGGTTGGCGTCGATGTCATAGCGGTTGCGTCGTGCGAAACTCTTGGCAGTCAATATCCCGCTGGTGAAGCTGATCAGCATCAGCGCCGCCGCGTCCCCCAGCAGCTCACGGTAGGTCTCTCGATCGAAGATCGCGAAATGGAATGTCGGCAGACCTGCCGGGACCTCTCCCAGCACCTCGACACCCATTTCCTCCAGGCCCAGGACGAGCACCGCGACGATGCCGGCCACCACCACGAACAGGGCCGCGGGGAGCTTCGGGGCAAAGCGCCGCAGCAACAGCAGCAGCACGAGCAGCCCGAGGCCGAGCATCAGCGTCGGGAAGTGAAACAGTGCGATGCTGGAGCCGAACTCCAGCACCTTGGCCTCGAAGGCACCGCCCTCGCTCGCGTAGCCGAACAGCTTCGAAAGCTGCCCGGCAATGATGAGCAGTGCGATGCCGTTGAGGAATCCAATCAGCACCGGCTGAGACAGGAAGTTCGCGATGAAGCCGAGACGCGCGATTCCGGCGACGACATACAGTGTCCCCGTCATCAGGGTCAGAACCACCATCATTGCCAGGTACTTCTCGGGATCGCCGCCGGCGAGGGCCCCGAGGCTCGCCGCCACCATGATGCAGGTTGCAGCGTCGGGACCAACCATCAGCTGGCGGGAGGACCCGAACAGGGCGTACACCAGGAGCGGAAAGATGGCCGAGTACATGCCGACCACCGTCGGCACGCCCGCGAGCTCGGCATAGGCAATGCCGACCGGCAGCGCGATGGCCGCAACGGATAGCCCGGCCGCCAGGTCATCCGGCAGCCAAGCGTGCTGGTAGCGCGATAGAGCCTCCAGGCCCGGTGCACATCGGCGGATCAGGTGTCGAACGCCTCCCGGATTCTCACTGCGATCGCTCATGGGCGTCTCCCTGCAAGACCTGGCGGAACCGATCGATCAGCGCAGTCTGCGGACTCGGTAGCATTGGCCGGGACCGTGCGCAGCATCAGGTCGATGACCTGCCGGGCCGCGATGCCGCGCCCTCACATCCTGTCAGCCCTCGTCGATGCCGGGCAGCCCGCGCAGCCGCGGCGCGCATGCAACGCCCCGAGACCATCGTTGCGGTAACTGTCAGATCGGGTCGCGACTACTACATCTAATAGACGGCCGGCACGAAGCGCCTCTTGGCCATCGACGCGTCGTCGTCGTACTTGCCTTTCGTGCTCCGCGTGCCCAGGCTGACCTTCTTCCCCGTGAGATCCTTGTAAGGGATCTGCGACAGCAAGTGCGAGATGCAGTTGAGACGCGCCCGCTTCTTGTCGTCGGCCTGGACGACATACCACTGGGCGGTGTCCGTGTCGGTGGCTTCCAGCATCGCGTCCCTGGCGCGGGAGTAGTCGTACCAGCGCTTGTAGGACTCGACGTCCATCGGGCTGAGTTTCCAGATCTTGCGCGGGTCGGCGATCCGCTTGCGGAAGCGACGTTCCTGCTCCTCCATCCCGACATCGAACCAGTACTTGATCAGCTGGACACCGTGCTCGACGATGGCCGTCTCGAACAACGGCGCCTCGTGCAGGAAGCGCTCGCATTCTTGCTTGGTACAGAAGCCCATGACCCGCTCGACCCCGGCGCGGTTGTACCAGCTGCGGTCGAACAGGATGATCTCGCCCGCCGCCGGGAAGTGGGCGATGTAGCGCTGCATGTAGAGCTGGGTCTTCTCACGATCCGTCGGAGCCGGCAGCGCGACTACGCGGAAAACGCGCGGGCTCACCCGTTCGGTGATGCGCTTGATCACGCCGCCCTTGCCGGCCGCGTCGCGCCCCTCGAAGACCACGATGATCCGTGCGCCCTCGGCCTGGACCCAGTACTGCAGCTTGACTAGCTCGCCCTGGAGCCTGGTCAGCTCCTGTTCATAGTGCTTAGTGGTCAGCCTGACCGGTCCGTCGCGTTCGGCACGCTTGGATTTCTTCGACTCCTTCTTGTTCTTGGCCATTCTCTGGTTCTCCTCTCGATCGTCGGCCTTGGGATCTCCGCGGCTGTCGCCGAGCGGATCCGGTCGCACTCTCCTTTGCCAGAGTAAGCAGAAATCGAGGCCCACGATATCCAGAATGCGTCGTGCGCCGGCCGGGCCGGAGAGCGCCGCAGGAAGCCAGGAGGAGCAGGCAGGTGAACAAGACCAGCACCGTCGTCGTCGCATCGATCGCCGTCATCGTGTCGGGCTGCGCCGCGCGCCCGAGCGCGTGCTCTCGACCGAGGAGATCCCCTACTCGATCCTGCCCGACGGACACGACCCGTTGAATCGGGCCAGTTCGTGAAGGCGAATGGGGCGGTCTGGTCAGCCGAAGAGGACCTCTTTCGGTACTACGAGGCCCCGTCCGGCCCGCCGCTCAACGGGGCGGGCAACGTGTAAGTGATCCCGAGCGGACGGGGGGACGTCCCGCCGACCCGGTCGAGCCGACCGTGTTCAGCCTGGCCGGCAAGACCCTGGGCGAGATGATGAGCGTGTCGAACGAGCGCCTGCTCGTGCGCTCCTACTTCGCGGCGAAGGTGCACGGCTACGAGTTCCACTCGGTCCAGGTCCCAGCGGGCATCGGCATCGGCAACGACCCGCTCGCGTTCGACCAGGAGCAGATGCGCGCTGCCTTCGACGCGGGCTACCGGCTCGCGAAGCAGCCGAATCCGTGGTCGAACGAGCCGCCGCTCCTCGAAGACACACCCGAATGGGCGCTGGAGATGATCAAGGAGAGGCTCTGACGCGACGGCGGCGGCCCTCGCCGCCGGAGCGAGTCCGGTGCCGAAAGAGCATGATTCACGACCCGGGCGCCGCACCGCGAATCGGGAACAAATGTTGTCGACCTTTATCCAGATCGCGTCAATGGAGCGTCAGCATCGGGTAAAGTCCCCACACGGACGATGATGAACACAGACGATGATGTACACAGACGATGATGGACATGACTCGCGGTACTGTCGAGTTCGGGCCCTATCGGCTCGAAAGCGGACCGGATCGTCTGTGGCGGGACTCGGAGGAGATCGCTCTGCGTCCCAAGACCTTGAAGGTCTTGGCCTATCTGGCCCGCCGCCCGGGTCGTCTGGTGACCAAGGAGGAGCTTCGAGAGCAAGTTTGGGGGGCAACCCACGTGAGCGACACGAGGCTTCGGGTCACGGTGCGCGAGGTCCGAGCGGCGTTGGGGGACGACCAGGATAGCCCGGCGTATCTCGAGACCGTACCCGGGCGTGGCTATCGCTTTGTCGCGACGAATGAGACAACCGCGCTCGACGACGCGCGGTCGACGCTGGACGTGCCGTTACGAGGCGGGCCAGAGCCGGTCGTCGGCCGCGAACGAGAGCTGGAGCACCTCGTCAACCGTTTTCTCGAAGCGAATCGCGGCGAACGTCGCCTGATCTTTCTCGGCGGCGAGCCCGGCGTGGGCAAGACCACGCTCGTCAACCTCTTCCTGGAGCATCTCGCCGGGCGGCCCCACACGACCTGCGCTCGCGGCCAATGCGTGATGCATTCCGGCGCCGGCGAA
>CAMYIK010000194.1 GCA_947258365.1 uncultured Thermoleophilia bacterium
CATCGCCTCGCGATAAGGGCCGATCTTCGGCTGTTCGCAGAGGATCGTGAGGCTCGCGTTGACCACCGAAAGCGACGCGCCACTGAGCTGGTCCATGACGAGGCCGAGTAAGCGGGCGCCGGAAGCGCCTTCCCACTCCGGATCACTCGGCGGGAAGTGATGCCCGATGTCGGGCAGGCCCGCCGCGGCAAGGAGCGCGTCGCAAAGCGCATGGGCGGCCACATCGGCATCAGAGTGCCCGACAAGACCGGTGGGGTGTGGCACCTCAACACCGCCCAGCGTCAGCGGCCGATCGGCGCCAAAACGGTGGACGTCGACGCCGGAGCCGACCCTCATCCCCATCGCAACGGCACCTGAGCGGCTTCGCGGCCGGAGAAGCGGGTGATGGTGTCGTACCCGGCGCCGCGAAGGGCCGCGACAGTCGTCGGGTAGTCGCTCGCGACGTCCTCCGGTCGGTGCGCGTCGCTGGACAGGGTCACCGGCACACCCGCGGCCTGAAACCCCGCCAGCAGTCCAGGCTCGGGATAGAGCTCGCGAGGCTTCTTGCGAAGGCCCGCCGAGGAGCACTCGATGGCGATACCCGTGGCCGCGATTGCCGCGACGGCGCCAACCAGTTCGGCTTCGGCCTCCGCGGGCAGCTCGTGACCGAAGACCTTGGGCAGATCGGGGTGCGCAAGCACGTCGAACAGCCCCGACTCGGCGGCCGCAACCAACTCCCGGAGATACGCGTGCCACACCTCAAGACCGTCATGGTGGTCCCACATCGGGTAGTCGGGGTGATCAATCGCGAGCTCGCCGACCCAGTGGACCGCGCCGAGCACGATGTCGAAAGGACGAGACTCGAGAAACGCGATCAGCACCGGCAGGCCCGCATCTTTTGCGGTCCCTAGGGCTTCGCAATACGCGTCGACGCTCTCGGTCGCCTCTTTCTGCCACCACTCGTTGGAGTGCCATTCACGGGCCTCGGCAAAGCGATGCACGTGCTCGGTGAAGGCGATCTCCTCGACCGCCCGCGAGCGGGCGCGCTCGACGTAGCGCTCGACCCACCCCAAAGAGAGGTAGCCGCCGTGCTCGTTCCAGCGATGGGCATTCTCACGACGGGCCTCTTCGCCGTCCGGCTGCAAGTGCATGTGGTAATCGGTCAGCACCGGAGCGGGACACTAGCGTTATGCACGCGCTTCTCTGGCCTCCAAGAGCGGCGCGACGACGTCCAAGTCGGCTGGAATCGTGATCTTCTGGTTCGGCAGCGCCGAAGGCACGACGCGCATTTGGCCGCCCATTGCCTCGACCATGGAGGCGCAGTCCGTGGTTGAGTCGATGTAGTCACCCTCCAGCGCGATCTCGACGGCCCGAACCAGCGACTCGGTTCGAAAGGCCTGGGGCGTCTGGGCCAGCCAGTGCGCCGATCGATCTGCCGTCTCGACGATGTTGAGGTCCTCGTCGGTGCGCTTGATCGTGTCCGCGACGGGGGCGGCGATGATGGCGCCGTCGGCGTCCCCGATGCCCGCGAGCACCATGGAGATGTGATCAGACGTCAGCAAGGGGCGGGCGGCGTCATGGACGACGACTCGGTCGGCGCCGTCGGGTACCTCCTCAAGACCGGCGGCGACGGATCGACTCCGGCTGGAGCCCCCGATCGTTACGGCCAAGGGCTCAGCAATCTCACCGAGCGCCATCTCCGTGGGACGCTCGTGGCCGGGCGGGGCGACGACCACGATGCCATCAATGTGCTCGGAGGCATCCAGCGCCAAGATCGACCAGGCCAGTAGAGGTCGGCCCACGAGTGGGATCAATGCCTTGGGCATGTCCGAGCCCAAACGCGTTCCTGAACCTGCGGCGACCAGGATGGCGACCGTCGTCATATGCTCAACCCCGAAGATGCGATCAGCGGGATCCTAGAGACGTGAGCACCCACATCGGCACATCGGGCTGGGCGTACAAGGAGTGGAAGCCCGAGTTCTATCCCCAGGATCTGCCCCAACGGCTTTTCCTGCAGCACTACGCATCGGTGCTGACCGGGTGCGAGATCAACGCCACCCATTACCGACTACAGGCCGAGTCGACCGTGTCTCGATGGGCCGAGGAGACGCCGGAGGGCTTCCGCTTCGCCGCCAAGATGCACCGGCGCCTCACCCACGCCCGAGAGCTCGCCGATGACGACGCGTGGTTCGCCTTCCTGGACGAGTTCATCGCCCAACTGGAGCCCCTTGGGGATCGGCTTGGCGCCCTGCTGGTGCAGTTCCCGCCGACCAGGCGGCGGGATGACGCGGCGCTGGCGCGCGTGCTCAACGCGCTGCCCGAAGGCATGCCTCACGCGGTCGAGTTCCGGCATGACAGTTGGTGCGACCCGGCAGTGACCGAGCGCGTCGCCAAGGCCGGGACGGTCTGTTGGGCAGATACCACCGGCGAGGTGCCGGATCAGCTGCCGCCGGGGCCCATCGCATACGTTCGACTACGGGCCGACCGATACTCCGACGACCAGCGAGAGGGCTGGCGAGACCTGATCGCCGGGGAGGCCGAGACGCGCCCCGTATTGGTCTTCACCAAGCACAAGGACACACCGGCGGGCGACCCGCATCGAGGAGTGGGACTGGCGCAGTGGCTGCTGGCCCTCTAGGCCTACCGGCTCTCCCAGACTCTTCCGATTCTCCGGAGTAGCGCCGGGTAGACGATGTGGTTACGAAAGGGCGCGATCGCCGCCATATAGGCGCGCCCAAGTCGTCCGCGATGTTTGACGTAGATCCCGAGTTGCCCGGAGTAGGTGCCGCTCGCGCTCGGCATCCAGCCCACGTGGAGGACTGCGTGCAGGAGGTTGTTGGAGATCTCCGTTGCGTACTCGTCGTCGACCAGGAAGACCGGTCGAAACGGGCTGTCGTCCGGGGCCTCGACCTTCGCTGCCGGCAGGTCAGGCGGCAGCCGCTGGCGCAGAGACGACTCCTGGCACCCGGGAATAGGAAGCGTGTTCACCGAATCGTCCCAGCTGAACCTCCGCCCGAGCCACCCCCGAACAGCGAACAGCATGCGGGTCGGCCCGCCTTGATGCCTGGGATTGAGGTGGATGAAGATTTCCACCAGGTCATCGAAGTCGGAACGGCTGCCCTCGGCAGGCAGCGCCCAAGCATCGATCAGTTCGAAGTCGGCTCCGATTTCGTTGAACCGCCACGAGTGCTGGGCTGGGTCGATTCTCATTGCTGCACCGTCCTCCTTGAGGCGTACAGCGACAACCTGTCGATCGCCCCTAGACGCCGCCGGCCGCCGGAATCCACCTCATGACGCGCGCGGAGATGAGGCGCTTCCGGCTCATCACCGGATCGGAGTTGCCCACCCGGCGCCGACGACGAACTGGCGTCGTCTCGCGCGGGCTTTCCCCCTCCCCGTTACGCCAGTTCGGTCCGAATCCACCCTTGGACCCCGCCTCAGAGCGGGCTCCAATTCGTTGCAAGGACTACACCTGAGTAGGGGTGGAGATTTCTCGCCTTGGTAACCGCTGCCTAGAGAACGGTCTACTTCTGGATCGTGAGCGTCCCGAAAGCCCTGCACAACCGGACCTCTTGGCGTCAAGGGCGGCCGCGGCACCCCGGAACTACCGACTGGTCCAGTGATCGTCGCACTGTCTCGGGCAAGGATTCTTCCCGTCGCGACCGCACGAATCGCGACGGAACGAAGTGACAGGGATGTCCATCCAGCGAGGCGGTACGGATGCTGCCTCTGGACACGTCAGAGCGTGAGCGCTTCCCCCTTTGCGTTCGCGCTCTGAGTCCCACGACTCAAGGTAGGACTCAATGCTCTTTCGGACTTCGCGCGTTCGGCGCAGCACGCTTCTCACCACGCTAGGAATCAGCGCGTTCGCGCTTGCGGTGCCCGCACAATCACTGGCCGGTCCGGCGCACTCCGTCACCGCCACTCCGAGCGGACTCTCCGGTCAGTCGGGCAATCTGGTGGCAAGCCTGGCGGACAATTCCATCCGCACCACCGGCTCGGTCGCCGCCGGTCACCGGGCCGGCTTTCGTTACTGCCCGCCCTGGGCGAACAGCACGGTCAGGACGCTGAACACGCGCTCCACCCGCTGGCACGCCACGCCGCACGTGGGCTACCTGCGAGTGCTTGGCTCAGGTGGCGAGGTCGGAAGGATCACCGAGGCCCAGCAGGCCTACCTGGATCCTGTCCGCAGCGACACGTGGACCGTCGGGAGCCCCTGCGCGACCCTTGAGTTCTACGCCTCGGGCGCACGGACTCACGCCGGCATCTGGACCGCGCAAGTCGTCGGAGCCACGGTTGAAGACCAGCAGGGCCCGAGCGTCACCAGCGTTAGTGCCCCACAGGGCTGGCACACGGGCAGCTCGGCACCAATCACGTTCACGACCGGCGATAACGGGCTCGGCCAGGGTGACGTCTCTGTGAGCGTCGGCTCGGCAATAACCAACGCCGGCAACTTGGCGACCGGCCAGCGCACCGTCAGCGCGGGCCTCCAAGGACTGAGCGAC
>CAMYIK010000195.1 GCA_947258365.1 uncultured Thermoleophilia bacterium
GACGACGCCGTCGGAGCCAACCAGGTCGTTTACACCCTCACGCTCGGTTGCCCCAACCCGGGCTTCGTCTGCGACCTGATCGACGGCTACGTGGAGCAGGACACGTCGATCGTCCAGGGCTCCGGAACGCTCGACCTCGACGACCTCTCGGACACCTTCGCCTTCGGCCCCGACAGCGCCCAGGACGTGGGTAGCGGGCCCCAGCTCGCCTATCTGACGCTCACCGGCAGCGATGTCAGCTTCGCCAACATCCCCTTTGCTGGCGTCCCCGAGATCAGTGACCTGCTGGTCTTTGCCCTGACGAATCCGGGGATCCCCGCCGCAGGCCTCGACCTGCTCACCCCGGGCGACTACCCGTTCTCGCAGACCGTGAGCTACTCGGGGACGGGCACGGTCATCGGCGACCTCGAGTTCATGCTCGGGCCCGCGATCGTCGTGCCCCCCGACGACATCATCATGAGTGGCGTTCTGCGTGTGCTCGGCGACCTCGACGGAAACGGCAGCGTCGACTTCGAGCTGCGCGACGTGAGCGCGACGTTCGGCTTCCAGAACCTGACCAGCATCGCCGGTGAGCCGGTGACCGTCGACGTGACAGCCGACATGACCCTCCACCTCTCGAGCCCGGTGACGCTGCCCCCCGCGGCGGTACCGGCGCTCGGGCCCACCGCCTCCGTGCTGCTGGCGGGTGCGCTTGCCGGCCTGGCCACAGTGCTGCTGCAGCGCACCCGACGAGTCTCCGCGCAGTGGTGAGCCCAACGCCTCTCGTGCACGCCGCGTCGGGTCGGCGAGCAGCCCGGAGCCGGCGCGGCGCCCCCCAGCCACGCTCCTAGCCGGCTTCGGCGGCTCGGCTGCGCGGATTGAGCCCGCGGGCACCCGACGTCCCGGTCGCGGGCCGTCCCTTCGCGAGCAGAACGCGGCGAAAGACCTGCAACGCTCGCTTCAGATCCCTGGGAATCGCGGTCGAACCGCGGCCACTGGTCCCGTAGCGGCCCTCCTCGAAGCGCGACCAGACCGCCGCAAAGCCCGACGTCGATGCGGCCTGCTCGAGCTCGCCGGGCTGGGCCCCCAGGGTCTGCTCGATGCGGCTGCGCCAGCGCCAGTAGTCGCAGACCACAGCATCGCGATCGCCCCGTCGCAGGCTCCTCTCGAGCTCCCGGAAGTAGCGGGCTTCGGAGTCCCGGCGTCGCTCCCGCTCGGCCACCGCCCAGGACCGCACGGCCGGGAAGGCTCGGTGCAGCCCCCAGGCCGCGCCGAGCGCGGCGAGGGCCGCCAGAAGCAGCGCCCGGCGGTGCGAAGCCACGTAGGTGGCCGCGCGCTCCAGCCAGCTCCGCCACGGCATCCCACGCCCACTGGGAAGTGCCGGAACGAGGTCGGTCGCCGAGCCCGCACTCACTGCGAAGCTGCGCGCCTCCAGGACCTCACGCTCCAGCACGCCCCGGTCCGGGTTCCACCACGGCAGCTCGATCGCCGGCAGGGTGAACTCACCGGCGCGCTGGAGAACATAGGTGACCCGCTCCACGCGCTCGCCGCGATACTGGCCCCGATTGATGCGGTCCTCGACGCGGGGCTGATCGGCGTACACGGCGATTCCGGGCGGCGCCTCGAACGAGAGCGCGGGCAGCAGCATGCCAAGCGCGCGGTCGGCCTGCATGGAGACCGTGCGCTGGACGGCGTCGCCCACCCGCAGCTCGTCGAGCGCACCGCCCCACGCGTCGCGAACGGACAGGCGCGGCGTGGTGATGAGATCTGCCACGCCCTCCGCCTCGGCAGGCAGCACGACGCACCTACCCGAGTACCGGCCCGAGATCCTGGCCGCAGTCAGACGGCTCAGCGTGCGGCAGCGTGCTGTGGTGGTTCTCCGCTATTGGGAGGACCTCCATCCGACCGACATTGGCCGGCAACTTGGTATCTCCGATGGCGCAGTGCGCCGCCATTTGGCGCGTGCTCGATCCAAACTGAGAGGGATGCTCGATGAATGATGCATTGGATGCTCAGATCCGGTCGTTCGTAGCTGAGCTGCTGGTCGATCCACCCCCGTCACCGCCGCTCCCACATCGAGACGTAGTCGTCATCACGGCCCACCACCATGCGAGGAGAGGAACCATGGTCGACACCAAATCCCGACAGGCTGAGACGAGGAGCACCCGGCGGCTCCGGGGCCCAGCGGCGGCGGCAGCCGTCTTCGCAGCGATCATCGTGCTCGTTGGCGTCATCTATGCCGGCGTTGCCCTCACGGGCGGGTCGGGAGGAGACTCTGCTCCTGCGATCGGCTCTGAGTCATCGATCGCCGATCCTGCGCCTTCGACGATCGCTCCCGGTGAGCACGCCGAGGCGCTCGTCGGCCGCTCGACGGACGTCGTCGGTGGCGTGGCCGTCTCGGTGCCGGATCAGATCGACTTCAATGAGGACGGAACCTATACGGTCTGGGACAGCGGCCGCATTGTCGACTCCGGCATCTATCAAGCTGGTGGCGACGTGATCACGTTCGTTAATGATCCAACGGACGAGGTTCGGTGGACCGTCAACGAGGTATTCCTCTCGAGCCCAGAGCCGTGCGAAGGACTGGTGGGCGAGTATGAGGTCGCCACAGCCGAGTCCGGTCAGCTTGTACTCGACGTCGTGTGGGATGAGTGCCGGGAGCGGGTAACGGTCGCCAACGGCCTGGAACTGGCCTTGCGCTCGAACTGAGTGTTGGACGTCCATGTTCGGTGTTCGAAGTGGCGCTTGTCGCGGCAGCTCGCCGGCGCAAGCATGTATGGCGTTGAGTCAGCCGAGGGTGCTCTTCATCCCGTCCATCGCCTTGGTCCCGAGACGGTTGAACAGCGGTTTCATGAACAGTGCGACGTACTTCAGCGGTGCCTGCAGCTCGAAGACGGCCCGGTAGTCCACCGTCGTCTGAGAGTCGCCTGCGGAGGAGAAGCCGATCGTGTCCACCGCGCTGAAGCGTGTCGATGACGCTTCGAGCACGATGCGCTTTTCTGTTTCGTACTCCGTGACCTCGTACACGAGAGGGACCTCGCTGCCGGCGAAGGTCGCCGTCACGTCGTAGGTGGTGCCTACGCCGCCGTCACCGGCTTCAAGCGACGCCGACTTCACTCCCGGATCCCATTCCTCGGCCGTGGCGAAGTTGGCGACGTACTCCCAGGTCTCGGTCAACGGCAAGTTGATGGTCCGCGTTTCATGGATGGTGATCATGGTGACTCCGGTATCGGTGGGTACTCAGTATCGCGGTGCGCAGTGCGCTACTGATGTCTCCAGTCTGGTCGAGGGAGTGCAACCCCCTACCGCCCGCCTCGTTCCTCGGCCGGCGGTACCTTCCCCCCGAAGCCGGGGGACTTCAAGAACTGGTGACTGGCGACTGATCACCCTGTGTTTCGCAGACCTGCGGCGAGGCCGTTGATGGTGAGGAGCAGTGCTCGTTGGAGTTCGGGGTCGTCGGAGCCGGACGTGCGGGCCCGCTTCAGCAGCGCCACCTGGAGATACGAGATGGGATCGATGTACACATCCCGGACGCGCAGCGTGCGCTGCAGCACCTGGTGGCGATCCAGCAGTTCGTCGTCGCCGGTGATGCGGAGAACTTCGTTGAGCGTCAGCTCGTGCTCCGCCTGAATGAGCTCGAACGGGCCCCGGTGCTCAGGGCCTACCAGCTCTTCGACGTAGCGGGCGGCGATTGCCAGGTCGGTCTTGGACAGCGTCATTTCGACATTGGAAATGAACGTCCGGAAGAACGACCACTCTCGATACATGGTCTCGATGGTGTCGCCATGTCCGGCCGCGCGGGCGGCTGCCAGCCCGGTACCCACACCGAACCAGCCCGGCACGATCTGGCGGGACTGCGTCCATCCGAACACCCAGGGGATGGCACGCAACCCACCTAGGCCGACGTTGTCGTTGCTCTCACCTGGTCGGCGGGCCGGTCGTGAACCGATGTTCATTGCGGCCAGCTCCTCAACGGGCGTGGCGGTGCGGAAGTAGTCAACGAGGTCCGGGTTGTCCACAAGGCCCCGGTAGGCATCGAAAGCGGCGTGCGACACGGTGTCCATGGCTGAGTCCCAACCCGCGAGGACGTCGGCAGACTGGCGGGAGCGCCGGTGGAGTAACGATGCCTCGAGCGTTGCGGCGAGGGCCAGCTCGAGGTTGACCTTGGCGAGCTCGGGCAGGCGGGGGGCGTTCATGATCGCCCGAGGATAGGCGCGCCCGGTCAGTCCTCTTGTGCGGTATCGCCCATCCGGTGGGCCAGTGCGAGCGCGTCAGCTGGCACCAGATCGGCTCGCGCTGCCAACCAGCAGGTCAGCGGCGCTGCGATGCGCTCCGAGGCGTGGGCGGCCACCCCGGCCAGATCGAGCAGGATCTCGATCTCCTCATCGGTGGGCGGCTCGACTCCGACCTCACCGGCGAAGGCGGTGATCCAGCGCTTGGCATCCATGTTCGGCACGGTACCCGCCCGAACCAAGCAAATCGGGGTCAGGCACCGGGTTGCTC
>CAMYIK010000196.1 GCA_947258365.1 uncultured Thermoleophilia bacterium
TGCATGGCCTGCCATATAGGGCAGGAAAGCGGCGAGAGTATTAAGAATTCAGAAGATGATTTCCGCGATAAAGAATTTGTCAATTCCCATTACCTGACCGCCGGCGGCACACTGTTCGCCTCCAGGGTACCCACGGCCACCGACGACACATCCGTCAGCTCCAAGGCTTGCAACAGGGGTTCACGACCGCGCAAGGCGCGCATCGGACCGGATCCCATCGCGAGGAACCGATCACCGGACACCTGCCAACCGGCGTACTGCGCGGACAGACAAGCCTGGATCGGCTGGTCCGTGGTGTCGATCGGATGGTCCGGCGATGTCGTCGCGGCGGCGCGTTGGAGCGCCTTCCTGGCGATGATGAGCGCGCTCGTGATCGCACTGGCCGTGGTCTGCCGTACGCGTCATCGAGCGAAGGTGCTGCTGGCATTGCTGCTGGGGACGTTCGGCGTCGCGGTGCTGGTCGCCGCCGCGGAGATCCTGATCGGCCTTCGGCTGCCAACCACCAGGCCTGGGCGCGACTCGAGTGCGATCTTCGGAGCCGCCTCGCTGTTTGGCAATCAGAACAACTTCGCCACCTATCTCACGCTCACGCTGCCGTATTTCGCCGCCTTGCCGGTGATCTATCGCGATGTGCGGGTGCGAACCCTTGGCTTGGCGGGTACCGGTCTCGCGCTGCTCGCGCTGCTCTATACCGGGAGCAAGACCAACCTCGTGGCCGCGGGCCTCATCTTCATCGGACTGTTCATCGTGCTCGGCTCCGACCAGCGGCTCCGGGGACGCATGGTGGGAGCCGCCGCAATCGCGACGCTCGCCGTCTTGCTCGTCGTTCCCGCCATTCAGGGCTCCGGTGTCGTAAAGCTCCCTGAGCAGGGAGTAACGAAGTTCGACTTCCGCCTGCTTCAGGCCCAGCTCGAGTCAGGTACCGGCTCAGGCGGTCTGCGGAGCTCCCTGACCGGCGACGGCATCAGCCTGATCGAGCAGACACGTGGACTTGGCGTCGGAGCGGGGAACGCCGAGAGTGAGGTGAAGACCCTCGATGCCTTTACCCAGGTCGCGAATCTCCACAACTGGTGGCTCGAGGTCACCGTCAACGGTGGCGTGATCGGACTCCTGCTGTTCGCCGCCTTCTACTTCCGATTGCTCTCCGGCCAGATCAGGGTCGCTCGTCGGTCAGACGAGCGCTTCATCCGGTACCTCGCCCTCGCGGGCGCACTCGCACTGATCGGATTCTTCGCCGGAAGCCTCGGGCCATCCACCGCGATTCACTTCGCCCCCATGTGGATCGTGTTCGCGCTCGGCATCATCACCCTGAACCTCGCGTCAAGGAGGCCCGAATGAGGGTGCTCATGCTCAGCCATATGTATCCGAGCCCGGTCAATCCGACCGCGGGAATCTTCGTGCACGAGCAGGTTCAGGCCCTCCAGGCACTCGGACACGACGTACGGGTCGTGTCTCCCAAGGGATGGGCTCCACCAGGGCTTTCGCATTGGAGCGCCTATCGAGACGTCCCGGGGGTCGACATCGTCGAGGGCGTCCGGGTTCTCTATCCGAAGAAGCTCACTCTTCCCCGCAATCTGCTGGGCCCGTACAACTGCGACGCGATGCTCCTGGCCATCCGCCGGCCCTTACAGCGGGTCTACAGCCGGTGGCCGTTCGAGGTCATCCACGCACACATGTTGGTGCCAGATGGCTGGGCCGCCGCCGCGGTGGGTGCGGAGCTTGGCGTCCCCGTCGTCGCGACGGGCCATCGTGCTGACGTGCTCGACATTCCGGCGCGCGGCGCGCGTGACGCGGCGCAGGTCGAACGCGCCGTGGAGACAATCGACCAGGTCGTAACCGTGAGCCGCGCGATCGGGGACGCGGCTGAGGCACTCGGGCGCCCGCGGCGACCCATCCAGGTGATCCCCAACGGGGCGGATACCGCACACTTTTTCCCCCGCGATCGCCGAGAGGCGCGTCAGCGCCTTGGGCTCCCCCTTGACGAGCCGACCATCTCGTATGTCGGGAAACTAGTCCCACGCAAAGGCGTAGACACCCTGGTGGAGGCGATGGGTCTCCTCAAGGCCCGCCGCGCCAAGGTGCCTCTACTCGTGGTGGCCGGGATCGGGGAGCTTCGCGAGCCGATGGAATCGCGTGCCCGTGAGCTCGGTGTATTCGATCGCATCCACTTCGTGGGCAAGGTGGCCCACGACGAGGTGCCCTGGGTGATGGCGTCAGGAGATGTCTTCGTCTTGCCCTCGCTCTCCGAGGGTCTTCCGACCGTCGTCTGTGAGGCGATGGCGTGTGGTTTGCCGGTGGTCGCAACGGCCGTCGACGGCACCCCTGAGGCGGTGCGGGACGGAGAGACGGGCTATCTGGTGCCTCCGCGCGAGCCTGAGCCCCTTGCGAGCGCGCTCGGGCGGGTACTGGACGATCCGGAGGGTGCGGAACGGATGAGACGGCGCGCGCTCGAGATCGCCTTGGAGATCTACACGTGGGACGCGAATGCGCGCGCCTATGACGAGATCTACGGCGTCCTGACCGCGTGAGTCCCGCTGTAGTCCTCCAGGCGTCGGGACCGAACGCTCTTGGCATCGTCCGCAGCCTGGGTCGCGTCGGAATTCCGATCGTCGCCTGCGACCATCGCCCAGGTGCACTGGGCCTGGTGTCGCGGTACACGCAGGCCGCGCTGCTTCCTGACGCAGCAACCGAGCCCGAGCGGTTCGTCGATGAACTCCTCCGACTCGGGCGACGGCTTCCGGAACGCGGGGTGCTCTTTGCCACCCACGACGAGGCACTCACCGCCATCGGCCCACGCGAGGACGAGGTCGATGCGCTTTTTCATCGCCCTTGGGCATCGTGGCCGATCATGCAGCGCGCCGTCGACAAGGCCGAGCAGCATCGCGCCGCGGATCGCATCGGGTTCCCGGTGCCGCGAACGATCACGGTCCAGACCAGCGCAGACCTCGCCGCGGCAGGACGGGAGTTGCGTTTTCCCCTGTTGCTCAAGCCCGAGGACGCAACGGGGTTCCGGCGCGAGTTCCGGCGGCAGGTGCTCGAGGCCAACGACGCCGACGAGCTCAAGGCTCAGTGGGAGCGCGCGGCCCGCTACCGGCCGAGTATCAGCGAGGTGATCCCGGGGGACGACTCAGCCCTCTGGACGCTCGGTAGCTACCGCGATGCGCAGGGCCGCCCACTGGCGTCCTTCACGGGGCGCAAACTCCGTCAATGGCCGCCGCACTTCGGTACCGCCCGGGCGGCCGAGGCGCGTTGGGACGCGGACCTTGCGCGCCGCTGCCATCAGCTGCTGGATGCAATGGAGTTTCATGGCATCTCGCAGGTCGAGGTCAAGCGCGACTCTCGCGACGGACGTGACTATCTGATCGAGGTCAACCCCCGGAGTTGGCTATGGATCGGTCTTGCGACCAGCTGCGGGGTCAACATTCCCGAAGTCTGTTACCTGGACGCCGTCGGCGAGGCCCGGACGGCGGCACCGGCACAGGCGAGCGATCGCCGCTGGACCCTGGCCTTCAAGCATCTCGCCGCGAGCGTGCGTGAGATCCGACGTGGCGAATGGACGCTTGGGGAACTGGCCCGCACACTTCGCCCGCCCATTGGAGACGGGGTCATCGACCTTCGAGACCCTCGTCCCACGATGGCGCAGTTGAAGGGATACGTGCGCCGTGGGTGAGCCACGAAGGGGCGCCTGCGCGATACGTAGGCTTCGTGGTCCGTACCCTGCCCGCCGGAGCGCATGAGCCGAGTTCTCTACGTCTCGCAGTACTTCGTCAGCGCTGATCAGCCCGGCGGGGTCCGCCATTGGCAGCACACGCGGGCGCTTGCGCGAGCGGGACACGACGTCACCGTGGTGAGCTCCTATGTGCAGCACAAGGAGCGGGAGATTCCCGAGCGCTACCGCGGACGCAAGATCGTGCGCGAGCGGGAAGATGGCATCGACATGGTGCGCACCTACGCGACGCCCGACTACGGGGTCGACATGCGATCGCGTGGCATGAACTACCTCACGTTCGCGTTCTGGTCGATGATCGCGGGGATGCGGGGAAGCTCGCCGGATGTCGTCGTCGCGAGTTCACCCACGCTGCCCGCCGCGGCCGCCGCGGCGGAGGTCGCCCGCCTGCGTCGCGCACGCTTTGTCCTCGAGGTTCGCGATTTGTGGCCTGAGTCGATCCTGGCCATGAACTTGAACGCCCCGCCATGGGCGGTCTCGGCCGCCACCCGGATGGCTCGGCATTGCTACCGCCGCGCCGATCGCATCATCGCCTTGACCGAAGGCATTCGTGACGGGTTGCTGGAGGCGGGCGTGCCCGCCGGCAAGATTCACCTGATCACCAATGGGGTAGACCTCGAGATCGGGGCGAACCCGACACCGGTGGATCTGGCCAGCGGCCAGTACGTCGCCAAGTACGTGGGAGCGCA
>CAMYIK010000197.1 GCA_947258365.1 uncultured Thermoleophilia bacterium
AAGCAGGCGGGCGGCGATGCTGCCCAGCATCGGCGGAGAATCCGGAACGGTCAGAGCAACGTGCTCCACGCAGACCTGACGGCCTGACCCGGGCAAGAGGCGGCACTGTGCGGTGACGCTGCTGGAGGCTTCACCGTTCTGACCTATCTGAAGAACGATTGCTCGCGACGGCTGGGCGTTGGCGAGGCCGGTGATCAGCTCGGAGCACTCCTCGCTTTGCTTCGGGCTGTCAACGATCGCGAGGATGTTGAGGCTGCCCGTGAGGCTCAGGGACGGATCCCGCGAGGCCTCGTCGCTGAACTCCGATAGCTGCGTCAGCACGTGATCGAGATCCACACCCTCAGCAGTCCACTGGCCCGCCGCGCTCACCCCGGTTTCCACTCCCGCTCGGGGCCGATCAGGGCTCCGGCTTCAGGCGGTCCCCAGGTTCCCGCTTCGTACTCAGCCAAGGTCCCGCCCTTCGACCACTCCTGCAGAAGCGGATCGACGATCTCCCATGCTCGCTCGACCTCGTCCCAGCGGGCGAACAGGGTGGGGTCACCGAGTAGGCAATCGAGGAGCAGGCGCTCATAGGCGCTGGGCGACTCACGCAGGAAGGTGTTCCCATAGGCGAAGTCCATCCCGACCGGCCGCACGTCGAGCCGTGGCCCTGGCACCTTGCTGACGAACCTCAGAGACGCTCCCTCGTCAGGCTGGATGCGCACGATGAGCCGATTCGCCTCGGCGGTGGAGCGAACCCCGTCCGGCAGTGGCATGTGCGGCACATTCGAGAACTGGATGGTGAGCTCGGTCACGCGTTGGGGAAGCCTCTTGCCGGTTCGCAGGAAGAAGGGGACTCCGGCCCAGCGCGCGTTGTCGACTTCGACCTTCAGAGCCGAATACGTCTCGGTGATCGACTCCGGCGGGACGCTCTGCTCGTCAAGGTAGCCCGCGACCTGCCGGCCCTCGTGCCAGCCGGCGGTGTACCGGGCCCGTACGGCATGAAGAGGGCTGGCGGCGTCGATCGCGGGGATCGCGCGAAGAACCTTGACCTTCTCGTCGCGAATCCGGTCCGCGTCGAAGGCGGATGGAGGCTCCATCGCGACCAACGACAGCACTTGCAGAGCGTGGTTTTGGAGAATGTCTCGGGTGGCGCCACTGGTGTCGTAGTACCCGCCGCGTGTTCCCACACCGATGTTCTCGGCAACCGTGATCTGAACGTGATCGACGTACTGGCGGTTCCAGAGCGGTTCGAAGATCGTATTGGCGAATCGGAGCACGAAGAGGTTCTGTACCGCCTCCTTCCCGAGGTAGTGGTCGATGCGATAGACGGACTCCTCGGGAAACAGCGGCTCCAACTCGTCATTCAGTTGGCGGGCCGAGGCAAGGTCGACTCCGAATGGTTTCTCGATCACGAGTCGTACGTAGCTGTCCGTTTGTTCGCGCGGATTTAGGCCGGCTCCCGCGATGCCTCGCGCGATCGGTCCGAAGAACTCTGGAGCCGCGGAGAGATAGAACAGCCGGTTTCCGCGCGCGCCTCGCTCTGCATCCAGCGTCTCTAGATGAGCACGGAGGCGGTCGTAGGCCTCGGCATCATCGAAGCCACCCGGGACATAGCTGAGCCGACGTGCGAAGCCCTCCCAAAGCGCCTCGTCGATGTCGCTATGGCCGTGGGTCTTGACCGCCTCTCGCATCGCGGCCCGGAACTCATCGTGGCTCAGGTCGCGCCGCGAGACTCCGACGACGCACAGCTCCGGTGGCAATAACTGCTGGGTGGCCAGGCTGTAGAGGGCTGGCACCAGCTTCCTGCGGGTGAGGTCACCCGTCGCGCCAAAGATGACGACGACCGCCGGATCAGGGATGCGGGCCAGGCGAGGATCGCCCGCGACTGCGTCCTCGAGTCGCTCCAGCACGCTCACGCCGCACCGCCGATCGGCGGTGAGCAGCGTGGAGGCGCGGTGTTCATGAGCCGACTAGACCGAGCTTCGTACCGCGTCGGCGACCGCGGCAGGAGTCATGCCGAGCGCGTCCATCACGACGCCACCCGGTGCTGACGCTCCGAATCGATCGACCGCCACGATGGGGCCGTCGCCGACCCACTTGGCCCAGCCGAACGGGCTGGCTGCCTCGACCGCTACTCGAGGTGACGCGGACGGGATGATCTGTTCGCGGTACTCGCGGTCCTGGGCGCTGAATAGCTCCCACGACGGCATGGAGACAACTCGGGCGCTGATGCCGTCGCCGGCGAGAGCCTCGCGGGCCGCAAGGCCGAGGTGGACTTCTGATCCGGTGGCGATGATCGTCGCGTCATCGCCGTCGGCCACTACGTAGGCGCCCCGGTCGACAGGGGCATCCGCCTCGAGCATTGGCAGGCCCTGTCGGGTCAGCACGAGCACGGTCGGTCCGGTGGTGCGCTCCAGCGCTATCCGCCAGGCAGCGGACGTCTCGTTCGCGTCGGCGGGTCGCAGGGTCACCACGTTCGGAATCGCGCGCAGCGCCGCGAGGTGCTCGACGGGCTGGTGCGTCGGGCCGTCCTCGCCCAAGGCGATTGAGTCGTGCGTGAACACAAAGATTGACGGCAAGTGCATCAAGGCGGCCAGCCGGATGGTGTTCTTCTGGTAATCCGAGAACGTCAAGAAAGTCGAGCAGGCGGGTCGCAGGCCGCCGTAGGCCGCCATCGCGTTGGTGATCGCTCCCATGGCGTGCTCGCGCACTCCGTAGCGGATGTTCCGCCCCGAGAAGTCGCCCGGCGCGATGTCGCCGCCGCCGTTGATCGTGGTGTTCGTCGACACCGAGAGGTCGGCCGCGCCCTGGATGATCTCAGGCAGCACGCCGGCCGCCGCGTTGATCGCCGCATTACCGGCTTTGCGTGTCGCTACGGCCGCGTCGTCAGTGGAATAACGCGGTAGCGCGTCCTCCCATCCTTCAGGCAGCAGACCATCGCGACGCCGCTCGAGCTCGGCCGCAAGCTCGGGGTAGGCAGCCTGATACTCGGCGACCTTCGCGTACCACTCGCGCTCGTGTTCATCGCCTCGCGCCCGGCACTGCTCAGCCCACGCGGCGACCTCGTCGGGAACCAGGAAAGCCGGCTCGGGCGGCCATCCGAGCGCCTGCTTGGTCAGCGCGACCTCGTCCTCGCCCAACGGGGCGCCGTGGCTTGACGCATCGCCCTGCTTGTTCGGTGAGCCGTAGCCGATCTCAGTACGCGCGACGACCATGGTTGGGCGCCCGTCTGACACTTTCGCGGCGGTAAGGGCCTCATCGAGCTCATCGGCGTCGTTTCCGTCGGCCACATTCAGCACGCGCCATCCGAGCGCGTCGAAGCGTTCAGGGATGTTCTCCGTGAAGCTCATGGCCGTTGGGCCGTCCAGGCTGATCCGATTGTCGTCGTAGATCCCGATCAGCCGATCAAGGCCGAGGAAACCGGCAATGGAGGCCGCCTCGTACGAGATGCCTTCCATCAGGTCGCCGTCCGAGGTGATGAACCAGGTGCGGTTGTCGATTACCTCGTGGCCGTCGCGGTTGAACTGCGCGGCCAGAGCGCGTTCGGCCAGCGCGAAACCGACGGCGTTGGCAAAGCCCTGCCCCAGCGGGCCGGTGGTCATCTCAACCCCGGGTGCCTCGCCTCGCTCCGGGTGGCCGGGTGTCTTGGAGCCCAGTTGGCGGAATGCCTTGAGGTCATCGAGCGTCAGGTCGTAGCCGGTCAGGTGCAGCAGTGAATAGAGCAGCATCGATGCGTGCCCATTGCTCAGGACGAAGCGATCGCGCCCGGGCCAGTCCGGGTTGCCGGGTGAGTGGCGGAGGTGCCGAGAGAAGAGGGTCCAGCCCACGGTCGCCAGTCCCATGGGGCCGCCAGGATGCCCACTGTTGGCGGCCTGAACGGCATCCATGACCAACCCGCGCACCGTGTTGGCGCACAACTCAGGGGGCGCCAGAGTTCGGTGTGGCTCGCTCATGCGGCGGTGAGTCTACTCACGAGCGCTCGCCATGAAGTATGTCGTGAGCGTGGCTCTCCCTGAGCCCGCCCGAGGTGATCCGCACAAAGCTCGCGAGGCGCTGGAACTCATGGAGGTCGTAGGCGCCGCAGTAGCTCATCGACGAGCGGAGACCGCCGATGAGTTCCCGAATCGTGGCCTCGACGGGGCCGGTGACCGGAACGAGTCCTTCGACGCCCTCCGCGGCATCCGGTGAGGATCCGTTGGCGGCAGGACTCGAGGCGGCGGCACCGTGAGACGCCATTCCTCGGTATTGACGGTACTTCACGCCATCGCGCTCGATGGCCTTGCCCGGGCTCTCGTCAGAGCGGGCCAGCAGATTTCCCACCATGACGGTGTCGCCACCGGCTGCCAGTGCCTTTGCAACATCCCCGCCCGCCCGGATTCCGCCGTCGGCGATCAGCGGAATCTCGTG
>CAMYIK010000198.1 GCA_947258365.1 uncultured Thermoleophilia bacterium
CGAGATGCCGGACGCGATCCAGGCCCATCTGCGTTACGGCGAGGCGCTGTTCGACCTCCAGGCGCGCGCGCTAGAGCGCTTCCACGTTGACGATGCGAACGTCTTCTTCTCGGGCGATCAGGCCTGGGCGATCACTGAAGAGAGCTCAGGCGCCGGGGAAGAGGGTAGCCGCGTGTTGTCGCCGGCCCGGTACACCTTCGCCGTCCTGCCGGGCGCACGAGACGAGCGCTTCGTGGCCATCAGGGCGTTCAAGCCCCGGGTGCAAGGCCGCGGTATTGGCTTCACTGGGTGGCTCGCGGTGTCGAATGAGCCGGAAGACTTCGGACGTCTGACCCTGCTGGAGTTCCCGACCGGCGGTGAGGACCCATTGGTCGCGATCGATACCTTCACGAGCAACGTCTCTCGAGACCGAGAACTCTCGGCTGAACTCGGTCTACGTGGCGATCGAGTGGTGCGCGGAAATACGATCGTCGTGCCGATCGGCGAGGGCGTGCTGTACGTCCAGCCTCTCTACCTCGACGCGCCAGCGGGCGATTCGTTGCCGTCCCTCTGGCAGGTGGTTGTGAGCTTCGGTGACGATGAAGTGCACGTGGAGCCAACCTTCGAGGCGGCCCTCAACCAGGCTCTGCGCGCGCGATCCGGCGGCAACGGACGCGGCACCGGGCCCGGCTCGACGCCGGAGACGGGGAACGAGAGCATCGACGAGCTCGTAGGCCGCGCGGCAAGTGAGTTTCGTGCGTATCGCGAGGCATTCGGGCGAGGCGACTTCGAGGAGGCCGCTCAGCGACTCGAGGCATTCCAGCGCGCGCTCGATGCCGCCGAGAACGCCACGGGCGCCGGCCCGGCGCCAAGTGCGGACGCCGCACCGCTCCCCGACCCTCCAAGCAATAGCACCGAGGAGCCGGCGCCCGTAGAGGAGGCGCCCGTCGAGGAGGCTCCGACTGACGGCTGAGGCAGAACAGACCACCGGACGCCTCCTTCAGGCAACGCCGATCCTTCCGGCCCGTGACATCGAAGCAACGGTTACCTTCTACCGAGACGAACTCGGCTTCTCGGTCGTCCACACCGAAGAGCGGTACGCGGTGATCGCACATGACGCGATGCAGCTGCACTTCTGGGGACCGAGCGGGATAAGCCCCAAGAAGAGCGACACCATGATTCGCATCCAGGCCGAGGACATCGATGCCTTGCACGAGCATTGCTCCGCTCGTGATCTGGTTCACCCGAACGCTCCGCTTCACGAAGAGCCCTGGGGCACCCGCGAGTTCGCCATCCTTGATCTGGATGGCAATCTCCTGACCTTCTTTCAGCCCCGTTAGATCCCCGGCTCAGCTTGGGTTGGGCGCGCCTTCGGGGTCGCAGCGTCGGTCCACCGAGCGCCAGTTGGCATCGAGCGGTCCGTCTGAGGTCCGGAGCCCGAGCACCGCTCCATCCGTGATGTCTCCGAGATCGGCGATCCGCATCTTGGCGCGACAGACCGGCTGACCGGCGTCGGAGAACGCACGCTCCGCGTGAGCGATCGCGTCGTCGTGGGTCGCCGCAGCGACGAATGCCTCCGCCAGCTGGAACGGTCCATCCCAGCCACTGGTTACGGCGAAGACGCGAACCCCACTCACGCGGGCTCCGCCTCCGGATCCTCTTTGCCGTTCTTCGATACCAGCCGCAGGATCAGGGCGCCGAGCAGCCCGGCCAAAATGGACGCCGCGAGGATGCCGAACTTCGCCTCGTCGATCAGTGCCTCGTCCGTATAGGCGAGCCCCGCCACGAAGATCGCCACCGTGAAGCCGATACCGGCGAGCGCGCCGACCCCGATGATGTGTGCCCAGGTCACCCCGCCCGGGAGGTCGGCTATTCGGATCTTCGTCGCCAAGTAGGCCCCGAGGAAGACTCCGAGCGTCTTGCCAAGGATCAAGCCCACGGCGACACCGAGCGTGATCCGGCTGCCGAGGGCATCGGAAACGGTGTCGCCCGTGAGGACGATCCCCGCCTCTGACAGCGCGAACAGAGGCAAGATCACAAAGCTGCTCCACGGGTGGAGGTGATGCTCGTAGCGCTCCAGCATCGGCACGGATTCCTTGCCAAGCGTCTGGAGCCTCTGCCAGCGCCCGATCTCGTCGCTGTGGTCACCTTCACCGCGGGCGAGCTCATCGATGATCGTGGAGGCCTCCGGGCACGCTGAGCGGTCGCCGCGCCGGGAATAAACCGGCATCAGGAGCCCGATGGCGACGCCCGCGATGGTCGCGTGAACACCTGATTGCTGAACTGCTGCCCAAACGGCAAGGCCGAGTGCAAGGTACGGAACCCAGCTGTAGACATGGAGTCGCACCAGTCCGTAGATGCCGGCAAGGCCGACGATCGCGGCGGCGAGCCAAAGCGCCTGGATGCCGTCGCTGTAGAAGACCGCAATCACGGCGATGGCCCCGATGTCGTCCACCACAGCCACCGCGAGCAGGAATGCCGCGAGCTGGTTCGGCACGTGTTTGCTGAGCAGTGAGATCGCGCCGACGGCGAAGGCGATGTCGGTGGCCATCGGGATGCCCCAGCCGCGCACGGCGTCGCTGTCGCCGGCGGTGATGGCCGCAAATAGGAGCGCCGGAAGGACCATGCCGCCGACCGCGGCGAATACCGGCAGCAGCGCGACACGGCGCTCTTTCAATTCGCCGACTGTGAGCTCGCGCTTGATCTCCATGCCGACGACGAAGAAAAAGATCGCCATCAGGCCGTCGACTACGAGATGCCGCAGATCGGTCGTGGCGTCCAAGCCGCCGAGAGAGATGAAACCGATCTCGGCGTGCCAGAAATCTTCGTAGGCGGTGGTCGCGGTATTGGCCCAGACCAGGGCGACGACCGCCGTGATGCCCAACACGATGCCGCCAGCGGACTCCGTGCGGAGGAATTCCTGCAGGGGGCTGATGAGTCGACGACGCGGTCCTTTGGGCAGGGCTGCCCTAGAGCCCGCGCTACTTGGGTCCTTCGTAGTCGTCACCGCCCCATAAGGATAAACAGTAGCCACGCCGACTCCCAGCGAGCAGCCCTTGCCGGCGGTAGGGTGCCCGCACCTGCCCTCGTACAAGGAGACAGCGCCGAAAATGCACGTCTTACGCTCGGGAACGCTCATCGAGCAGCTCGTCCCGCGAATCGACTTCAGCGACGCGGCCGACAGTCGTGACGCGGCGATCGTTCGCGACCTCGTCCTGGTCATCGCCGGCGTCGTGCTGGTCGCGCTTTGCGCCCAGATCGTGATTCCGTGGCACCCGGTGCCCCTGACGGGCCAAACCTTTGCGGTGTTGCTGGTCGGCGGGCTCTACGGGATGGTTCGCGCCACGATCACCTTGGCGGCGTATTTCGCCATTGGGCTACTCGGCATCGGAGTCTTTGCCGACGGCAATAGCGGCTGGGACTACATCCAGGGGCCGACCGGCGGCTACCTGGTGGGGTTCATCGTCGCGGCTGGTCTAATCGGTTTCATGGCCGAGCGTGGCTTGGACCGCAAGGTCGTACCCATGATCGGGGCCTTGCTGATCGCCACGGCGATCATCTACCTGCTTGGTGCCTGGTGGCTCGCGGAATGGGAACTCCCCAGCACCGGCGAGCGTTTCGGTTGGTCCGCGGCCTACACCTCCGGCGTTGAGCCCTTCATCCTGGGCGACCTCGCCAAGTTGGCCGCGGTCGCCGGGCTGTTTCCCGCCGGGTGGAAGATCGCCGAGAAGCTGGGCCTGTACTCCAAAAAGCCCGACGATCCCTCGCCCGGGGTAGTCTAAGCCGACGCCATGACTGAACGCGTGAGGGGCCTGCTCGCGCGTCGGTGGGACGTAATCCCGCGAGCCGGTCTCGCGCTCGCGGCGCTGGCCGGAGTCATCGCCGCCCTCGCCGGGGGACTGCGTGGCGCCGAGCAGCTCGACGGCCTGGCCACTGTGGCCATCAGCACGGGTCGTATCGCGGTGCTCGGCCTCGTCGCGGCCGTGCTCTTGGCGGGAGCCAGCCTCGCGCCGTGGCCCCTGTGGCGGGTCGTCGGTGTCGCCATCGCGACCCTGCTCGGGGTGCTCTTGCTTCTCGTCGTGGCAGGGCTGCGTACTGACGATTCGCTTGTGCCGGGCGTCAACGTGTCGTTGTCCGCCGGTGGCTGGCTGCTTGTGTTGGCCGCGGTGATGGCGTTCGCCGGCCTCGGTGTGGCGCTGGTCAGCGGATTCTTGTCGCAAGACCGGCTGCCGAGTGCGCTGGAGGGTTGGGAGCACCTCGAGAAGCTGGCTCTGGCGCTGACCGTGGTGGGGATCATCCTGCCGCCGATAGCGGCCTCCGGCGCCGCCCTGGGCCAGCGGGTCCTGAACGGGCCAACGGGGC
>CAMYIK010000199.1 GCA_947258365.1 uncultured Thermoleophilia bacterium
GTCAAGTTGGCGACCGAGCGCTGCACGTAGCGCTCGGGATCGTCCACGAGCGCGTCCAGCACGAAGAGCGTCATCTCGGGGTCTGCCTGAAACGCCCTGAGTGCACGCCCCCAGGGCAGACGGGGCCGCGTCCCTTCGCTGCACAGGCGTCGTACGTGCACGTTTGGATCCTCGAGCCAGCGGGCGACGGTCTTCAGCGTCAGATCTTGATGCTGAATCAGATATGGCCGGATGGCGAACTCCGCGGAGAAGTGCTGCGTGAGATCTCGCAGCCCCTCGAGGGAGAGCTCCGGGTGGTCAAGACCGCGATCCTCGACGAACTGGCAGAGCACCCAGATCTCGAAGGCCTCGGCGACGCCATCGGTGCCGTCGATCGCCGGGCCCAGGGATTCGATGACCACCTCCAGCGCCTCGGGGTAGGAGCTCGGCAGGCAACCCGCGAGGGCGTTCGAAACGTGCGCCACGCGATCCTTCAACTCGAGCGCCTCGAGACCATCGTTCGCGGCGCGCACAAACCCGCCCCGGTCGAAACCGGTTGCGACGTCGGCGATCTGATTGGCAAGGCGCTCGACAGCCTGCGCCCCGATCAGATTCTTCAGTGGCTCAGCCATATCCCCGAAAGCTCTCTCACCGGGCGCGACGCTACCAGCGAGATCTCTCGGGAAACGCTAGTAATCCCGGCATTTGAGGCCCTAATGTCAGTTTGTGGCATGAGAGCGCCTGACCGCCCGTCGGGGCCTCTATCCTCCGATTCATCATGACGACGGTCCGACCCCCCATCACCATCGTCGAGGCCGACCTCGAGCGGCATTTCGACGACATCGTGGAGATCTACCGGGCGAACGACTGGAGCCACGCCCAGGATCCGGATCGGCTCAGAACGGCCATCGAGTGCTCCTCCTATTCGGTGGTGGCAACCGAAGGCGAGCAGGCGGTGGGTTTTGCGCGGGCGATGTCGGACGGTGCATTCGCCGTCTACATCGCCGACATCCTCGTGTTGCCGCTGTCACAGCGCCAAGGCATCGGCCGCAGGTTGGTCAGGGCATTGCTCGACCGCTACCCCATGGAGCGCTTCCACCATCAGGTGCTCGTCGCCGAACGCGGCGCGGAGGGCTTCTACCGCCGGCTCGGCCTCGTCCCGGTCGGCAGCTTCGGGCTGACCGCCTTCATTCGCACGCGCGATCAGTAAGGACTAACCGCCGACCCTAAAGGGAGCGATGGCGCGAGTCGACACAAGTTGGGAATCCCACGGAGGGGAAGCCCAGCATGGCGAAGGACTCGCCCCGCACAACCAAGCCCATTCATCTCGAGGGGTTGGTCGCGCTCATCGCAGGCCTCGCGCTTCTCGGCGTTGGATTGGTTGGCTTTCCTGCCTCCTCGGCCACGGGTTCGGCGTCCAGCCCGCTGGCGGCTCAGCGCCTTTCCAAGGACCTCGCGAGCTTCGCCCGTCGAAGCGGCTACCCCGTAGGCCGCCCCCGCGTCCGCCGGCTTGATCCGTCATCGGCGGGACGCCTCGACCTCGGCAACGGCGCCAGCACGGCGATTGGCGGGCTGTCACTGAAGGACAACACCATCCTCTTGGCACCGGACGCGCTACGAGCCGCCCGGGCCGCAAGAACCGGGAACGGTTCAAGGACGGCCTCCTTCCAGCTCGTGAAGCTGATGCTGCATGAGCAGCTTCATCAGGTGACCTGGCGAAAACGATCTGAGTGGTATGCGGTGGGCTCCGCCGAGCGAAACCGCGATGAAGGCCTCACCGAGGCAATCGCGTGGGATCTCGCCCGGATCTGGTGCTCCCGGAAAGGAACCACCTGCACAGGTACCCGTCGGGTCGTCCCGGCCTACGCATCTTTCGTGGCGAACATGCGCCGGCTCGCCGTCGATGCAACGAGCGCGAGGACATTTACAGATAGGCCCGCGAAGATCTGGATGCGTGCCTACCTGAAGGGTGGCGAGAAACGCCGCACCCTCTTGCGCGACCGCGCTCGCCAGCGGCGAGCACTGCGCGCGGGCCGCTAGGCGGCTTCGCGTTCGATCAGCTGATCGACGTCGGCGTTGAACTCGCGAAGCAGCTCGCGAACCTCGGATAGTCCATTATTGAGGTGGTTGACGGTGTCGGGCGCGGAATCGGAAGTGCTCATTTGTCCACCTTTGGGCAGGGAGGGGAGTGGATAGGATCACTCTGATGGTTCGAGTTACCGGACCCTCACCCTTCCCAGCTTTTCGGTGGAACACTGAAGTTTTCACGGTCGTTACGGGGTATCCGAACCCGGTCAGACGCCTCTGGCGATTCCCGCGCGAGTGTGATGGCGTTGTGAATTCACCAGCGTCTGCGGCTCGCGTCGGCCTCCTCGCGTCGGCAGTATCCGCGGGTCACCGTTAGCGTCTCGTTTATGGCAGAAGCCCAAGTCGAAATTCGTCCCGAGGTGCGCGAACGACGCGCCGAGCGCCGCCGGCAGGAGCGCAATCGCACCCTGCGCACGCGGGCGGTTGCGGCTGCCGTGGGTGTTGCGGTCGTCGTCGCGGCAAGCGCCTTCCTGCTGTGGCCAAGAGACGGCGTGGCGGCGCCACCAAACCTCTCGGGCGAAGACCACACCGGCCTGCAGGGCATCGAGGCCGATTACTCCCGGCTACTCGCCGTTGACACGGTGTTGGCGGACGCGGACCTGCGCCGCGCGGACCTACTGGGTGCCGACCTCACCGACGCCAACCTGACGAAGGCGGACCTCCGCGGTGCCGATCTCACCGGAGCCAATCTGACCGGTGCCAATCTGACCGGCGCGAACCTCCGTGGAGCGGTGCTCGCAGGTGCCAACCTCCGTGATGCCGAGATCCGACGCGCCAGCCTGCGCGACGCCACCCTCAGCAACGCAACGCTCACGGGACTCTTGTTCATCGGTGTCGGACTGCAGGGCGCGGATCTGTCGGGCGCCGACTTGTCAGACGCGGACCTTCGCGGCGCCAAGCTCGATCAGACCGGCCTCGGCCAGGCGAACCTTCGCGGCGCGGATCTGCGCAACGCCGACATTGGAGGTGCGTCCCTCGGAGGGGCCGACCTCCGAGACGCCGACCTTACGGGCGCGACCCTGGATGAAGCGTACCTGGCAAACGCTGACCTTCGCGGCGCCGATCTCGCCGGTGCCTCCACCGCCGGTGCCGACCTCACCGGGGCTACGCTCGACTCAGGGGCCACGGTAAGCTCATCACCATGAAGCTCGGTGGCGTGCGGATCCGCCAGACGGCGCTCCGCGATCTGGCACTGGTGGCTCTCGCTCTCATCGCGCTCGGAGCCGTGAGTGTGGTGAAAGGCAACGATGGCTCCGAAGGCGGAGGGGACAGCCCCTGGGTCTTCGTGAGCATCCCCGACTTCCTCAACGCTGACGTCGCGAATCCCGACGACCAGTGGGATGACGTACTCGACTACACGTTCGATCAGATCGAGCAGGAGAGGCCGGACTTCGTCCTCGTTCCCGGCGATCTGGTGCTCGGCGAGTGGTCCAACGACCCCCAGACGATTTCTGATCAGGCCAACACGTTCTATCCGGCATGGAAGAAGCGCTTTGAGGACCGCGATCTGACGTTCTACCCGCTCATCGGCGACCACGAGATCGGGGACAACCCGTGGCCCTCGGAAAAGGCCGCCGCCGTGCCGGCGTACAAGCAGGCCTTCCGGGAGAACTTCGACATCCCCGACAACGGTCCGGATGATGAGGACTGGGTCGCGTATTCGGTGCGTCACAAGAACCTGTTGCTCGTGGCCATGGACGCATTTCGCTCAACCGGTGATCGAGTGCAGGTCGGCATCACGGGAACCCAACTCGAATGGGTGAACGAAACTCTGTCCACTCGCGATGCGAACGAGCACCTGGTCGTGACCTCGCATGTGCCGATCCTGTCCGGGGCGCGAGCGCGCAACTCCAGCCGCATCCGCTTGCCAGGTGGCGCCGGAACGCCGATCTGGGAGACCATCACTGGCGCCAAGACGAGCCTCTACCTCGCCGGGGAGCTGCATGACGCCAGCGCCCAGGAGAAGGATGGCGTGCTGCAGGTGGTGCATGGCTCAGCGCCGGCCTTCATCCCGGAGATCAACTACCTCGTCGCAAAGGTGTATCCGGATCGCATCGAGGCTGAGCTCAAGTCCATTCGGCTTTCGCTCAACGAGGACGATGTCGTGACCGACGACCCCTCTACCCCTCCGGGCGCCGCAGACAATCTGCCTGAGGCGAGCATCCCGACCGACGTCCAACAGTCGGGGCCGGAAAGCGTAGGCCGCGTGACCGTGCAGACCACGCCGGACGGTCATGACTACGTGGATC
>CAMYIK010000200.1 GCA_947258365.1 uncultured Thermoleophilia bacterium
GATCAGAATCGTGATGGGCTCCATTGGGGATACACCTCACGCTACCGGGCTGGTGGGCTTGGTGTCGCAGGCCCCGGGGGGCTTATCTGCTCTGTTTGAACAGTAGGACGCCGAGTTACGCAGTTGCACCCGCAAACCGCGCCGTGGCACCACGCGACTGAGCCGGTATGACCCCGCAAGCACCAACTAGGCGCATCTACACCGTATGAGCTGGCCGCTCATCGGCAGAGCGGCTGAGATCGCCCATATGCAGGAGATACTTGTGGAATCGTCGGGGCGCGGAGTGATGCTCTACGGCTCCGCGGGGGTAGGAAAGTCGCGCCTCGCGCGCCACATCGCAGAAGGCTGGACTGAGCGTGGAGGCGCGGTGATCGAGGCGATCGCCTCCCGCGCGACCTCCCGGATGGTGCTTGGTGCGTTTTCCCAGCACCTTCCGCGGCCTGCAAGCGATGCCCCGGATCCCGCCGCGCTTCTCATGACAGCCCGTCGGGCCCTTGTGACAGATGGCGCCGAGACGCTGATTTACGTCGATGACGCGCAGTTGATGGACGACACGTCCGCGGCACTGGTCACGCATCTGGCGCGCGATCCTCAAGCACGCGTACTTCTCACAGTGCGAGACGATGAGGTCATTCCCGAAGCCGTCACGCGCCTCTGGCAAGAGGACCTCGCGGAGAGAATCGAGCTTGCGCCACTCGATCGCGAGGCGGTTGAAGCGCTTACTCGGATCGCGCTCGGCGGCCCGGTCAGCGCCACGACACGGCGAGAGCTCTACCGGGTCTGTGAAGGCAATCCGTTCGTACTACGCGAGATCGTCACCCACAGCATGCAGGCAGGCTCGTTGGTGTATGACGACGGCGTCTGGATTCATCGCGAGGCGTTCTCCGGATCGCCTCGGCTCTGGGAGGTGGTTCGCGCTCGGCTCGAGACGCTGACCGACCAGGAGCTTCACGCACTCGAGGTCGTCGCGGTTGCCGGGTGGATTGGCCTCACCGCTCTCGAGCGTCTCGTCGACATCGCCGTGATCGCGCGATTGGAGCGAGAAGGACTGCTGCGCACGAGCCGGTCGGGTCGGCGGGTCCAGGTGCGCCTGATGCATCCCGCGTACGGTGAAGCGCTTCGCTCGGAGATACCGGAGAGTGCCGCGCGCGCGGTGAATGCCGATCTCGCGCGGGCCCTCGAGGAGACCGGGATGCGGCGACGCGACGATCTGCTCCGCGCCGCTACGTGGGCCCTCGACGCGGGAGGCAGCGTAGCCACCGAGGTTCTCGTCGAGGCCGCCAAACGTGCCCAGGCCACTTTTGACGGCGCCGCCGCGGAACGCTTCGCCCGAGCGGCGCTGGATGCCAATCCAGGATCGGTCGAGGCAAAGATCGCGCTCGGCGCCGCATTGGTTACCCGCGGTGATATCGGAGAAGGGCACGATCTGCTGGAAGGCGCGATGAAGGACGCGACCGAAGACGAGACGCGAGCGTGGGCCGCAAGCGCGTCGGCAGAGGCGATGTTCATGCTCGGTGGCGCCGATCGGGCGATCACGCGCTTGAGCGCTGTGGCTCCGCTGGTGGAATCCAGCGAGTGGCGCGGTGTGCTGTCGGCTCAGACGGCGCGTTACCTGGTGTTCACGCAGGACCTCGACTCTGCTCTGCAGCAGTTGGACCGCATCGGCCAAGAGGGCGGCCAGTCGGACAACGTCGTCCTGTCGAGCCTGCTCGCATCGAGCATTGCCCGCGCGCTTGGCGGACGCCCTGCCGCGGCCTTGGATGAGGTCGCCCAAGCCGAGGCAATCATCGAACGCATACCGGACGCGTTTCCGACCGCGGCCACTCAACTGGATGTGACCCGAGGGTTCGCGCTGCTGCTGCAAGGCAATGCGCGCGAAGCGCTGCTTGCTGTTGAAAGGCCGTACGTCAAGGCGGCCAAGAGCGAGGTTGCCCATGACGCGTTGGGCTCTCTCGCGGCGGTCTATGGACACGCGCTGCTGCTAGGTGGGCGCCCACGCCAGGCGCAGTCCGTGCTGGAGGAGGCAGTCGAGGAGCTGGTCGTCCGGGATCAGCTGGGATTGCTGCCGCTGTCGATCGCCGGGCTTGCGGAGGCGGCAGGCCTGACAGGCGATGACGAGGTGGGCCGGAGGGCGCTTGATCGGCTGGCGCAGCTTCCTGAACGTCTGCAGCGCTACTACGGCTCATTGGTCGAGCGTTCGCGAGGCTTGGCGCTGCACTACCGCGGGGACGTATCCGGCGGCCTGGAAGCGCTGCATTCGGCCGCCCGTCGCGCCCGGATCGCGGGTCGCCATTCAGCGAGCGTTCTTGCGCTCCTTGACCTGGCGCGACTTGGCGAGGCCGCTGCGGCCCACGATGCCCTGGAAGAGGTCGCGGCGCAGGGTGACGAGCTGTGGCTGGTCGAACACGCGCGCGTGTTCGCGTGGGCAACCCGCGAAGCAAAACATGACGTACTCGCCTCGGTCGGGAGAGACTTCGCCGAGCGTGGATTCGAGTTGATCGGCGCCGAATCCATGGCGCGGGCGGCAATCGTTGCCGAGAGTGGCGGGAATTCAGCGGCGGCGTTCACCTACACGGTGGCATGCGACAACCTCATCGCCGGCTGCGAGGTCGAGACCCAGGTGACCAAGGCGCGGCCGGAGGTTCTGACCGATCGCGAGCGTCAGATCGCCGACAGGGTCGCGGTGGGGCGCTCGAATGCCGAGATCGCCGGTGAGTTGGTGCTCTCAGCACGGACGATCGAGAGCCATCTGGGCCGAATCTACAAACGCCTGGGAATCGACGGGCGAGAGGCCCTCACCAAGCTCATGGAAGCCAACGGGCGCTGACACGGGCCAGCCGGTCGGCGCGGGTCCCCGGCGAGCGGTCAGGGGTCTGAGGGCTCGAGGTTCTCGTCGATGATCCGCTCCGCGCGGGAGGTGCTGTCGAGGTCCATCAGTCCGCGGCGCAACGCCTGAAGGCCGGTTGCCTTCTCGCCACGGCCAAGCAACGCGATCCCGCGAGGGATCTGAGCGTCGGGATAGAGCCGATCGATTTGAACGGCCTGGTTGGCCCGTTCGAGCGCCGATTCGAAGTCATCTTGACCGATCAGCACGTAGGCCGCGAACGCACGGGCGGACGCGCTCTTAGGGTCGAGTTCAGCCGCCTTGTCGAATGCAGCCACCGCGCGTTTACGCTTCTCGAGTGAACTCAGCGCGGAGCCTTGGCCAAAGATCGCCTCCGTGAACTTCGGATCCTTCTTCGCGGCGCGGATATATGCGCCAAGGGCGGGCTTATCGCGACCCTCGGCGAGCTTGATGCGACCGTCCAGGTACTGACTCGGTGCGGAGTTGCGCCAAGAGCGCCGCCAGGCTCCCTTTACGCGCTTGGCTCCCCGCAGTTTCCCGATATCGATCAACTGTGCGACCCGGGCGTAGTGGATGGCGAAGTCATTCTTTGCCCGCGTCGAGGCCACTCGCAGCGTGCGGTCGTACTCGGGGCGCGCCGTCCAATCCGGTTTGGGCGTCATCTTGACGACGAACAGTGTCCCGTCCCGGACGATTCGGACCTTGATCGCCCGGTTCGCGAGCAGTGCCCGCTTAGCGTTGGCGAGGCTGCCGGGCGTAGTGATCCAACGCCCCCCGATCCGAGTCACGACATCGCCGCGACGAATGCCCGCATCTGCCGCCGCTCCGCCCGGGGCAACAGCCGCGATCAGTTGGCCGACGGGGTTTTTACGACGGAACGCCGGAAGGAGGGGCACGGTGTAGGCATCGAACCGGCCGCGGGGCGGCGTCAGGGTAAGGCGGAAGTTGCGCGCGAGCTTGTTTGACAGGCGTCCCTTGGGGTCGGTGGCGGACACAGTGATCCGGTAGACGCCTTGGGAGAGCTGGAAGCCGTCATCGCCGGTGGCGTCCATGCGCATGAACGCTCGGCCCTTCGGGTGGCGCTTCTCCTGGGTCACGGTGCGCCGCAAGACGCCGTCCTTGAAGGACTCGATTTGGGCGGTCACCGTGCCGGCGCGAGAGAGCCGCACTCCAACGAGAATCCGTGCGTGGCCACGCTGGCCAATGACCTTCTTCGACATGCGAAGGGCGCTTATCCGTAGGGGCGGGGCTGCGCCGCCGGGCTTACGTGCCGGCTCGGTGGTCGTCGGCTCTTCGGCCGGCTGCTCGGGCTCTGTGACCTCAACCGCGGGTCCGCCAAAGGCCACCTGCGGTGCAAGCGCGAATCCAAGGGACAGCGCAGTGAGCGCAACGAGTCGTCTACCGGTGGGCCGCAACATGACGCGGAAACTTACCACCGGAAAAGGCACAAGCGG
>CAMYIK010000201.1 GCA_947258365.1 uncultured Thermoleophilia bacterium
CCCATTTCCAGATCTCGCTCCACAAGGTCCGACTCCAGCACAGCATCCTCACGCACTATCTGCCGCTCTACTTCCCCGAGGCCGAGAAGTACATGACCACCACGCGAGCCCAGTGGTTTACCCATCTGCTGGAGCGCTACCCCTGCCGCGCAGCCGTGGCGAAATTCTCACGAGAGGATTTCATCGAAGACGCCTGGGCCTACGTCGGAAGGAAGGTCAGCAAGACGGCCTTCCTCGACGACTTTTACGCAACGGCCACCCAGACCATCGGATTGCCCGTTTCGGAGCAGTCTGAGGCGATTCGGATGTTCCGGATCGTGCTCCGAGAGCATCAGCGGCTCTGTGAGGTTCGAGCCGACATCGAGAAGGAGGCAGATTCCTTCCTCGGGTCCGACGAGGACTACGTCCGACTAAAAACGCTTCCGGGTGTGGGGCCCATCCTCTCGCTCACCATCTTGGCCGAGGCAGGCGACCTCCGGCGGTTCTCCCACCATCGTCAGTTCCTCAAGTTCTGCGGCTTCGACCTATCCTCGCAGCAGTCCGGCCAGTTCCGGGGGAACAAGAAGCTCTCGAAGCGCGGCAACCGGCGCCTCCGCTACGCCTTCTGGATGGCGGCAACGGGCGCGATTCGGATGCGCGAGAACAGCTTCCGAGACAAGTACACGCGCTACGTCGAGTCCGACCCCACGAACGCGGACCTCAAGCGCAAGGCATACACCGCGGTCGCGGCCAAGATGGCACGCGTCGCGCACGGGATGATCAAGAACGGAACGGACTATCGCCCTTTCCATGAGAGGGTGGTTCCAGGCGGAGCAATCCCTTCGTAGGGCCGTTGAGGCGACATCGACCTCGTAGATAATGATCGGATCTTCCGCCTGGAACTCAGATTGTTTGAAGTACAGTGGAGACCACCGCGCGTGGATCTCGTGTCACTATGGTCAGTCGAGGTTTCGTTCTGAAGGCGGAAGTCGCTTGGATCGTTCTTTCCAACACACGACCGACGATCGCACCGTGATCGCCGCGGGAGACTCTTGTGCCGAGAGCGGGATTGACAGCTGACTTAGTACGTTGTCGGATCGGATGAACTCTGGCGTGCCCCGAGAAACGAACAGCTTCTCCAGGCGATCCAGTACGTCCTCCGAGTCGAGCCGGCGCTCGACGTCGATCGCCAGGCACTCGCGCGTGTACTCGTCCACCAGCGTCAGCATCCGCAGCGGTCTTCCGTCGTGCGTTCGGTCAAAGACGAAGTCGTAGGACCAGACGTGGTCCCTTCGCTGCGCTCGTTTCCGGATGCAAGAGCCATCCGACAGCCAGAGGCGTCCTCGTTTCGGCTGTCTCTTCGGCACCTTCAAGCCCGCCTGGCGCCAGATCCGCTCCACGCGCTTGGGATTGACCCGCCAGTCTTCGCGGCGCAAGAGCGCCGTGATCCGCCGGTAGCCGTAGCGCCCGTACTCCCGAGCCAACTCGATGATCCGAGCCACCAGCCGCGGCTCGTCTTCGCGAACGCGCGGTTGATGGCGTTGCGTCGAACGAGCCTGGCCCAGCACCCGGCACGCCCGGCGCTCCGAGACGCCGAGCCGCTCGCGAACGTGCGAGACGGCCCGGCGTCGGCGAGCCGGGCTCAGAAGTTTCCCGAGCTGACTTCCTTCAGGATCGCGTTGTCCAGTGCCTGCTCCGCCAGGAGCTTCTTGAGCCTCGAGTTCTCCTTCTCGAGCTCCTTCAGGCGCTTGGCCTGGTCCATGCGCAGGCCGCCGTACTCCTTGCGCCACCTGTAGTAGGTCTGCTCAGTGATCCCGAGCTTGCGCACCACGTTGCCCGTCGTCTGGCCCTTGGCCAGCTCGACCTCGGCTTCTCGAAGCTTGCGAATGATCTGTTCCGGCGTGTGCCGCTTCCTGGGCATCTGCTCTCCCTTGCCTCGATCCGAACAATCTAGCTGGATCGATCTGAGGGAGGCAGGTCACCCGAGCGCTCCCGAATCGAATCCCTCCCGGCGTGCCATGCTGAGGCCGCATCTCCTGATACCATGCCGCGGGGACTCCGGGAGAAGGGGATCGATGTGAGCACTTCAGCGCGGGCCTGGGAGCCGGCGGCGCTGCACAGGGATGCCGAGACGATGGGGCGCCCCGTCGTGCGCGCCATCTCTGCGACGGCTCGCAGGCTCTTCCTGGCCTGGACGATCGCATGGTGGGGTGGCGTTGGCGTGTGCGGGGCCCTGTTCTTCTTCGGGGTCCTGGACTTCGCGACGAGCGCCAAGGTCTCCCTGTACGGGATCAGCATCTGGCTGAACGGGTGGCTGCTGGCCTTCGTGGCGCGGCGGTCCGAGCCGCGGGCGAAGCTGGATTTCTACCACGACTGCCTGGTCATCTGGATGCTGTCGTATGCCATGACGAACGTGCTGTGGGAGATCCCCTGGGTTCTCGCCTCGCCCTTCATCTTCGAGGGGCTGAACAGCCTCGACGACATCGTCGCGCAGACCGAGTACATGCGTTCGAGCATATTCAATATGTACTGGTGGGTGCTGGCTGCCTTCGGTTCGGTGGACCTCCGCACGGTCAACCACGATTCCACCTTCTACGTCGTCGAGATCTTCTCGTTCGTCAACGTCTTCACGACGGCCTGCTTCTTCCATCTCAACCGGAAGCGCTCGCCGTACCGCTACCTGATCGTCGTCCTCGGCTGCGGCGAGCCGATTGCCGCCACGTTCATTTTCTCCTTCGCCGAGGTATTCGGCGGCTTCGAGAACATGACCGGCGGTGTGGCCGACACGCTGCTGGCGCTGCTCTGGACCCAGTATCAGTACTTCATCTTTCCCATGATCTTCGGCTATCTGGGCTTCCGGCTGCTGCGAGAAGACTGGCGCCATGCGGGGGATGGGGCAGGCGCGCCGTCGGGCGCCTGAAGAGACTTCGGCTCAGGCAACCACGGTGCCGCGTGGTCGCTCGAACCGGTCCTCGGATTCCCACGCAGGCGGATCTTCGCCCGCGATCTCGTTCGGGTAGACTGGCTCCATGCTGCGCAACATCCTCATCGCGACCCTCGTGCTGGTGCTGGCGGTTGGGGCGTTCGCCCTCCGTACCCTGTACAGCGCCGGCGCCTTCACCACGCTCGAGCCTCACTTCGACGGAGTGTGCGAGCGGGTTCGAGGCGCCGTGGGCTCGGAGGATCTCACGGTCCATCCCCGCACGGGGATCGCCTATGTCTCAGCGTCAGACCGTCGAGCGGCGATGTCCGGCCGGCCGCGCCCGGGCGCCATCCTTGCCTACGACCTCGATCGTCGAGGCGCCACCTTCCAGAACCTGACACCCGACGCAGGGCTCGACTTCCAACCCCACGGCATCAGCCTGGTTCCCGGCGCCGACGGGCGCGACACCCTTTTCGTGGTGAATCACCCCGGCATGGCGGGGCTCGAGCCGCTTCACAGCATCGAGGTCTTCGACCTGGTCGATGGCTCCCTCCGGCACCGCACCACGATCCGCGACGCAGACCACCTGGTCATGCCGAACGACATCGTCGGCGTGGACCGCGAGCGCTTCTACCTCACCAACACCCACGCCCATCCGCCCGGCACCGCGCAGACCGTGGAGACCTACCTCCAGCGGCCGGGAGCCCGGGTGGTGTTCTACGACGGCACCCGGTTCCATGCGGCGATCGAGGGCCTCACCTATCCCAACGGGATCAACCTGAGCGTCGATGGCCGCACCCTGTACGTGGCAGGCTCGACACCGCGCGCGGTGCGTGTCTACGACCGCGACCCCGCCAACGAGAGCCTGACCTTCCGCAAGGAGATCTTCGTGGGAAGCGGTCTCGACAACATCGAAGTGGATGAGGAGGGCGTCCTCTGGATCGGCGCGCATCCGAAGATGTTGAAGGTGGGGCCGCACGGCCGCGACACGGCCAATCGCTCGCCGTCCCAGGTAGTTCGGGTGGACCCGGCCTCGGGGGAGGTCGAGGAGGTCTATCTGGACGAGGGCGAGTTCTCGGGATCGAGCGTGGCGGCCGTGCGCGGCCGGCGGCTTCTGGTCGGCCAGATCTTCGACGATGGCATCCTGGACTGCACCCTGAACGCGGCAGACTAGGGTCGACCCCACCCCGGAGCTGCTGGGCGCGCGCCTCGCATGCGCAGGAAGGGACCGAGACATCTGATGGCACGCGAACGCGTCCGCATCGAGCAAGAGGGAGAGGTCTGCGTCCTGCAGCTGAGCCGCCCGCCCGCCAACGCCATCGAACTGGGGTTGGCCCGGGAGGTGGAGGAGGCCTTCGGCGCGGCGCTGCAGGAGGGGCCTCGGGCCCTTG
>CAMYIK010000202.1 GCA_947258365.1 uncultured Thermoleophilia bacterium
CGGGTACGCGCGATGAACTCGTGGACGGCGTCACGGAGATCCGCGGGCGCTAGGGGCATACACTTGGCCGCCAATCCCTCCGCTGCGAGTCGGTCGCGAAGATGTAGACGGTCGAGCGCGCGCTCGTGAATCAGCTTCTCCGCAATCGTCTCGGAAGGCAGCAGACCGAGGTCAGCGCGGTGTTGGATGTCGTTGCCCGCCCAAAAGCCGGCGATGGTCGGCAGATCGTGCGTGCTGGCGGTCGCAAGGGCCTGCTCGGGATATTCGTGAGGGGCGAGGAAGCTGCCGTCCTCTTGCCAGCGCTTCTCAAACCAGAGCACCCGGTAGGACAGCACGCCCCGTTCGCTCAATCGGTCTCGCACCTCGTCGGGAACCGTGCCGAGGTCCTCGCCGATCACCGCGCAGCCCTGTCGCTCCGACTCGATCGCGACGACGGCAAGCAACTCCTCGAATGGGTAGTCGACGTAGGCACCGTCTGCCGGAGTCGCGCCGTCGACGACCCAGAACAGCCGTCGAAGCCCCATGACGTGATCAAGCCGTACCGCCCCCATGTGGCGCATCGCCGACCTCACGACCTCCGCAAAGGCGTGAATACCGTTCCCACGCAGCCGATCCGGCAGGAACGGCGGTAGCCCCCACGCTTGCCCTTTGGGGCTGAAGTCATCTGGCGGAGCACCAAGCCCAACGCCCGGAGCATGGGCGTCAGGATCCGCCCACACGTCTGCCCCGCCGGCGGCCGCGCCAAGTGCCAAGTCGCCGTAAAGACCAACCCTCATACCGAGCTCGCGAGCCCGCGCCGCGGCGGCGGCGAGTTGCTCGTCGGCTATCCACTGGAGGTAGACGTGAAACGCCACCGCATCGGCATGGTGACGAGCGAAGAGAGCCACGGCGTCCGAGTCCGGATCGCGCAGCTCTCGGGGCCACCGTGCGGGGTCCGACCCCGCCGACGACTCACGTAGCGCGGAGAAGATCGCTGCCCGCTCTAGAGCGTCGCCCCCCGCAGACCGAAAGGCTGCGAACTCCGCGGCGCGGGAGTGCCCGATCCCCGCGAATGCCAACCTCAGGGCGTCGCGCTTCAGCCGCGCCACGCGGCCGTAGTCGACGAACTCCGAGGCCCGGGCCGCAGCAAGGTCGGCGGCGAACTCGGTCCGTGCCATGCGCGTCGATACCGACCCGCTGTCGAGAACCTCCGGGACCGCCTCGACATCGATATAGAGAGGGTTGAGGAAGCGTCGACTCGACGGAGAGTACGGGCTCGCCTGATCCGGATCATCGACGAACAGCATGTGCAGCGGATTGAGACCGACCGCGTCGGCACCCATGGACGCCAGCACCTCGACGGCCTCCCTGAGGTCGGTGAAATCACCGATGCCCCAGTTGCGAGATGATCTGAGCGCGTAGAGCTGAAGTGAGACTCCCCACCTCCTCTCGCCCGGGGGTGCGAGCCGTGCGCACCGCGCCGGCGCAGCGACGACCAGCGCCTGTGACACCTGACCGCGGGGCCCCTGGAGATTCACGTCGTAGTAGCCGGCCGCGGGCAAGGACGGCAGCGCCCATCTGTAGACCAGGAGCTCATCGGGGCCGTCCTCCCGCCACTCGAGATCCTGTGGCAGCAGCTCGCCCGCGGCCTGAAGGTTCTCGCCGCGGACCGACCATCGGTGGACATCGGCAATGTCCGAGCGCGGGACGACGAGAGGCACGAACGTGTCCTTGCCGACCTCAATCGCAACGAGCCCAGGGAGGCCGACTCTCCACCGATCACGCTCCGCGCGAGCGATCTCGTCATCCGGAGCCTCGGTCGGCACGCCCATCGCCTCGAGCAGCGCCCTGTCGCTGGAGGACGGCGTCGAATGATGCTCGCCCCAGACGTCCCAGTAGCCCCCGGCGATGCCGTGGAGCTCTGCCAGACGCCGAAGAGGTTCGGCGTCGCTCACGAGACCGGTGCGGGCTCGAGCACGGCGAGGCTTCGCGCCTCCGCGTGCCAGACGCGTCCATTCTCCAGACGTCCTTCGCCCGTCGACAGGACGATCGACCACGACCGCTCGGAGGGCGGCAGCTCTACGTCGATGACTTCCGTCGAGGCGTTGATGGAGATGGCCAGCGGCACGTCATCGGTCGCGCTCGGCGTCAACACGATGGTGATGCTGCTCGAGTCCGGGTCTTCCCATTCGGCCACAGTCATCATCTCGCCGGTCGGCGTGTACCAGCACAGATGAACCGGGCCGTGAAGGAACTCCCGGCTCCGCAGCACCGGGTACTCGCGCCTGACGCGAATCAGATCGGCCACGAACTGCGTCAGTTCGGCGTCCCCTTCGGCCCAGTTGAGCCAGGTGAGTTCATTGTTCTGGGAATAGGCGTTGTTGTTTCCCAGCTGGGTGTGACCGATCTCATCCCCGGCAAGCACCATCGGAACACCTTGAGCGAGGATCACAGACGCGATCAAGTTCCGTTGCTGGCGCGCCCTGACGGCGTTTATGTGAGGATCTTCAGTCGGACCCTCGACGCCGTAGTTCGCGCTCAGGTTGGCGTGATGGCCGTCGCCGTTCTCCTCGCCGTTGGCCAGATTGTGCCGGGTCTCGTAGGACACGACATCGCGAAGCGTGAAGCCGTCGTGTGCGGTGACGAAGTTGACGCTGGCCCATGGTCGGCGGCCGTCGTTCTCGAACATGTCGCTTGAGCCCGCCATCCGCGAGGCGAACTCCGACAAGCTGCCGGAGTCGCCGCGCCAGAAGCGTCGCGCCGAATCGCGAAAGCGGTCGTTCCACTCGGACCACCCCGGAGGGAAATCCCCCAACCGGTATCCACCAGGCCCAACGTCCCATGGCTCAGCGATGAGCTTGCACGTCCCGAGCACCGGGTCCTGCCCAACCGCGTCCAGAAACCCGGACGACCGGTCGAAGCCGTGGCTTTCACGAGCCAGGGCACTGGCCAAGTCGAACCGGAAGCCATCGACACCCATCTGCTCAACCCAGTAGCGCAGGCTGTCCAAGATCAGCCGGAGCGCCGCCGGGTGAGACGCGTCAATGGTGTTGCCCGTCCCGGTGAGATTCTCGTAGAAGCGCGGCGCCTCAGGGTCGAGGCGGTAGTAGGACGTGTTGTCGATTCCACGCAGGCTCAGCGTCGGGCCAAGCTCATTGCCTTCGGCGGTGTGGTTGTAGACGACGTCGAGCAGCACCTCGATACCCGCTTCGTGCAGGGCGGCAGCCATCGCAGCGAACTCATCCGGATCGCCTGAGGAGAGGTAGGCGCCATGAGGCGCGAAGAAGGCGATGGAGTTGTACCCCCAGTAGTTCTCGCGCCCGCCATCCACCAAGAATCGTTCGCTGAAGAAGGCATGGACCGGAAGAAGCTCGAGGGCGGTGATGCCGAGGCGCTGCAGGTGCTCGATGATGGCCGGAGTCGCGATACCGGACAGCGTGCCGCGAAGCTTCTTCGGCACCTCCTGATGGCACATCGTGAGGCCGCGAACGTGTCCTTCGTAGATAACCGTCTCGGCCCACGGCGTCGCCGGAGCGGGCCCCGCGGTGTTTTGTGCAGGAGCAGTAACCACGCATTTGGGCACGAACGGCGCACTGTCACGAGTGTCGAAACTGAGGTCCGCCCGTTCGTCGCCGACCGAGTAGCCGTAGAGCTCGTCGCACCACTGCAGCTCCCCGACGAGACGGCGGGCGTACGGGTCGATGAGGAGCTTGTGGTGGTTGAAGCGGTGGCCGGCCTCGGGCACGTACGGGCCATAGACCCGGAATCCGTAGACGGTGCCCGGCTCCAGCGAAGGCACATAGCCGTGCCAGACCCCGTCGGTGTATTCCGGCAGCCTCACACGCTTGGTCTCTGTGTCCCCCGACGTGTCAAACAGGCACACGTCAACGGCCTCGGCATGAAGGGAGAAGAGGGCGAAGTTGACGCCCGCACCGTCCCACGTTGCCCCGAGAGGGCGAGATGATCCGGGCTCGAGGAGGCCGGCCACCTACGCGGAGACCGCTGCGCCCTGTGTCGTCAGCCCCCAAATCTCGTCGTTGTACTCGCCGATCGCTCGGTCCGAGCTGAAGCGGCCGCTCGCGGCCGTGTTGGCAATGCTCATCCGCAGCCACCGCTCAGGTTCGGCATAGGCCGCGGCGGCCTCTCGTTGGACGGTAGCGAACGAAGAAAGATCGGCCAAGGTCAACCACGGCTCCGAAGGACTCAGCAGGCCGGCCATGACGTCGTCGAAGACCCCGGACTCGAACTGGTTGAAATGGCCACTTCGGAGCAGC
>CAMYIK010000203.1 GCA_947258365.1 uncultured Thermoleophilia bacterium
GAGCACCACGCCCGAGGGGGTGCCGTCGGCGTCGCGGAGGATCTCGCCGCCCTCCGGGGACGCGGTGTCGGGGGTGATCCCCGCCTTCTCGAAGGCGAGCCGGTTGCCCCAGACGGCGAAGCGCTCTGGCGACGTTCACGCCCTTACCGCCGGGAAGGGTCAACGACTGGATCGCCCGATTGCGCCCACCCATGTGGAAGTTGGGCACCGACACGGTTCGGTCCTGCGCGGTGTTGAGGGTGACGGTGACGATCACGGGGCTAAAAGGGGAGCAGCTGGGAGAGGCCGGCTTTGGTGCGCTCCCATCGGCTGGGTGAGTCTACGGCGCGCGCCGCCACCATCACACGCTTGCCGACCACCCGCTGCCCTTGGAGCAGCTCGACGGTGCCGATCTCTTGCCCCCGGGCGACCGGGGCCTTCACTGACGGCGGCAGGGTGATTCGCCGACGCAGAGGTATGCCGACCCGCAAAGGTGCGGCTACGGGGCTCTTGGCCACAACGTCGACCCTCTCCCCTCCCGTGCCGAGGACCTGCACGCTCGCCAGCGGGCGACCGCCGGTCAGGACCGTGCCGAACGCGAACTGGCGAAAGCCCCAATCCAGCAGCCGTTTGGAGTCGGCGGCGCGCGTCTGCTCGCCGCTCGAGCCGAGTAGGGCGAGATACAAAGACCCCACCCCTCGACGAGTGGATCTCGCGACGATCGCGTGGCCGGCCTGGTTGGTGAACCCGGTCTTGATCCCGTCGGCGTAGCGGTCGAGATCCAGCAGCGCGTTCTTGCTCACGAGGGTGCGCGTGCCGAAGCTGTCTCGGCCGGGGATCGACGCTCGCCGATCGTCGACAAGATCCGCGATGACGTCACGCTTCATCGCCGCTCGACCTAGCGTCACCAAATCCCTCGCGGTGGAGTAGTGCCCGTCCTGATCCAATCCGTGGGGGTTGGCGAAGCGCGTCCCCCGCAGACCGAGCTCCATCGCTCGCGCGTTCATCGCCTCGACAAACGCCGCCTCGCTACCTGACACGAACTCCGCCAAGGCGATGGCCGAGTCATTGCCGCTGCCGACCAATAGGGCCGTCAGCAGATCTCGCACCGACAGCTGCTCGCCGGCGACCAATCCCGCCGTCGTGCCACCGATCGTGGCGCTCGCCGGCACCGTGACGATGTCATCGAGGTTCGCCTGCTCGACCGTGAGCAGCGCGGTCATGATCTTGGTGGTGCTCGCCATAGCCGAACGAGCGCTGGGAGCCCGCGCCGCCAGCTCGTCTCCGGTGCGCGGATCTACCAGGACGTAGGAGCTCGAGGCGACCTGAGGCGGGTCGTCAGCCGCGAGCCCGACCGGGGTCGTGGCCAACGCTGCAAGCACGATCGCCGCTGTAAGACGCCCCCGCATGGGAGTCGATGCTACTTGCGCCCGCCGATCGCGTCGCGCGATACCGTCCATGACATGGCGGTGGCGCGCATTTTCCACAACCCTCGCTGCAGCAAGAGTCGCGGCGCATGTGAGCTGCTTGAGCAAAGCGGCGTCGACCACGAGGTCGTGCGCTACCTCGACGACCCACCCTCGGCCGGCGAGCTGCGCGAGATCATCTCGCTGCTGGGTAGGCCGGCCTCGGCGCTCGTGCGCCGTGACGCCCACTTTCGTGACCTCGGCATCGATCCGAAAAGCCTTACCGACGAGGACGCGGTCGTTCAGCTAATTGTCGAGCATCCGCGCCTGATGCAACGGCCCGTGGTCATTCTTGGAGGACGGGCGATCATCGCCCGTCCTCCTGAACTCCTGAATGAAGTACTCGCCAAGGGCTAGGGGTTCAGACCGGCCCTTCGCCACCTGGGTAACAGAACGCCGCGTCTCCAGAGTAGAAGCCCCACGTCACGTTCAACGGAGAGGCCGGACGCAGTGCGTAGACGTCGTGGTCGGGCGCGAGGAACTCCAGTGACTGAACCTCGAACGGGTCCACGAGGGTCGACGCGATGATCGGCGAGGCGCCGGCGATCCTCGCCGATACGGAGCGCGCGGCGATCGAGCTCCTCGACCATCTCAGCGGACAAGGACACGAGCGCATCGGGGTTATCGGCTGGGAAGGCGAGCGCCTACGCGCAGAGCAGCTGCTGCGGGCGTGGCGCGCGCATGGTCCCGTGGTCGCGGTGAAGGCGCGTCGCCTCGGCCGAGGCGACGGTGAGGTGGCAACCGTCGCGGCCATGGGCGAGGACCCTGACATCACGGCCATCGTCGCGGTGTCCGACGAGCTGGCCCTCGGCGCGATTGACGGTGCCAGGCGCCTCGGCCTCGATGTCCCGCGCGACCTTTCGGTCACAGGCATCGACGACATCCCGGAAGCCGAACTTCGAGGCCTGACAACGGCCTTCGTGCCGTACCGGCCGATGGGCGAGCTTGCCGCGAACATCGCCCTGAATGGTGGTCCAGCCCCTCCGGCGTTCCCCGCGCCCATCGCCCTAGGAGGCACCACGGGGCCCGCGCGACGCTAAGCCGTTCCGGGGCCCTTTGGTATTGCTTCACCAACGCTTTCCGAGGCTTGTCCATGTGTGAAGCGAGGCGCTCCTAGTCTCGCTAACACGAGTTGGCGGCCAGCGCCGACGTGACACGGGAGGCGACCATGAAGCGCTCGAGAGTCCTCACAATCCCCGGAAGCGGCATCGCGGTGGGCGCACTGCTCGCGGCAGGCGGAACGGCTTTTGCTTCGAGCGGGTCGAGCAACGACCGAAGTGACGACCGCTCCGACCGGCGCGAGATCCGCAAGGCGGGTACGTGCACCGGCAACAGCACGGCGAAGATCAAGGTCAAGGACGAAGACCGCAACCGCCTGGAGATGGAGTTCGAGGTCGACCAGAACCGCAACGGACAACGCTGGGGCGTCGTCGTGAAGCGCAACGGTCGCTCGATCTTGCGCCGGGCCTATCGCACGAAGGCACCGAGCGGATCCTTCGAAGCGCGCAGGATCATCCGCAACGCTCGCGGCAAGGATCGCTTCGTGGCGATCGCCCGTAACCGCAGGACCGGCGAGCGCTGCACCGCACGGGTCAGCTTCTGACTTAGAGCACCGCCCGGACTCGCGCGCGAAGGTCCTCAGCCGCCGCGCCGGGTTCATCGGCGAACATGATCGACCGGCTGGCGGTGACAAGGCCGCCCGCCGGATGGCCGGCGAAGGCCGGCGCGAGATCCTCCGGCTTCCCGCCTTGGGCTCCAACGCCGGGAAGTAGAAACGGCTGAGCCGGCATGCGAGCTCGAAGGTCGACCAGGTGCTCCGGCACCGTCGCACCCACGACCGCACCAACCGACGACAGGCCGCTCTCTCCGACGATCCTGGTACCCCAGTCCGCGACTCGCTCGGCCAGCATCTGGTGCCAAAGGCGCCCGTCGGCCAACAGCACGTCCTGAAGCGCCGACGCGCCAGGATTGGACGTGCGCACAAGAACGAAGATGCCGCGACCGGTGTCCGCCGCGCGCTCGATGAACGGCGCCACCGCGTCGTCGCCCATCATCGGGTTGACCGTCAGAGCATCGACGGGACCATCCAGCAAAGCGGCAGCGTAGGCCTCGCTCGTGAGGCCGATGTCGCCCCGCTTCGCGTCAGCAATAACCAGGAGCCCTTGGTCGGCGGCGACGGCGGCAAGCCGCTGCCATGCGGCCCACCCGTCGGCGCCGTATCGCTCGAAGCACGCGATCTGGATCTTCACCGCGACCGCCGCCGGAGCAGCCTCGGCGATTACTCGCTCACAAAGCGCTTCAGCCCCCTGAAGCCCTCCATCAACGCTTTGAGGGTGCGGGTCAAGGCCCACCACGATCTGGCTGGACCGGCGCTCCACGGCGTCGGCAAGTCGGTCGGCGAAAGGGCTCGTCACGTCAGGATGGCTCGGATCAGCGGCAGGGTCATCGTGGAAAGAAGCGTCGTCACCAGCACGGCGCCGGCGATCATCTCGAAGCGCACCTTGAATTCACTGCCGATGACCAGCGACATCATCGCAGTAGGCATGGCGGCCATCAGCACGACCGTCCGAAGCACGTCATCACGCAGGCCCAGCGCGAGACCCACCCCCAGCCCGACAAATCCAGCGACTCCAAGCCGCAGCAACGCGGATGCGGTGACGATCGCCCAGAACTGCCGCAGGTCACGGGCGTCGATGATCAAGCCGGCGTAGAGCATGACCAAGGGGAGCACCGCCGCGGAGAGCAGC
>CAMYIK010000204.1 GCA_947258365.1 uncultured Thermoleophilia bacterium
CGCGACTGGGTCGCAGGCTGCCGCTGGCGGCCCTGGAGATGGCGACCGGTCGCCGCCGGCCTCGAGCATCGATCCTCCACCATTCCGACCGCGGTAGTCAGCCTGGGTTCAAGAGATCGTCGCAACAGTGGCTCACATCGTATCCTTCGCAGACATGCTGCATAGGGTCTTCTCTCTACAAATCAGTCGTCGTCGGGGCTGTGCGGAACTGTGGGAAACCCGTCCGCGGGTTTTCCAAGGGCTTGTGGGAATCGCCTAGCGATTTCCATATGCCCGGCAGTTTCCACAGCCGGGCCGCGTCGGGCGTGAGACGAGGAGGCGACGTACCGGCATCTTCTACTCCCCATACTGTAGGAACTCGTTGAAGGCTTCGGCTGGCGTTCTCCATCCGAGAGTCTTGCGGGGTCGGGTGTTTAGGGCCAGAGCGACCGCATCGAGTTCGTCACGGGAGTGTCTGGCGAGGTCAGTGCCCTTCGGGAAGTACTGGCGTAGCAGTCCGTTGGTGTTCTCGTTGGTGCCCCGCTGCCAGGGGCTGTGCGGGTCGCAGAAGTAGATCGCGAGGCCGGTATCTACGCGGAGTTGGGCGTGTTGAGCCATCTCGGCACCCTGGTCCCAGGTCAAGGATCGACGGAGCTGCTCGGGCAGCGTGGTGATCAACGCCGCGATCGCGTTGCGGACGGCTTCTGCACCGTGCCCGGCGAGCGCCGGCCCGTTCTTCACTCTCGATTCGTTACCGTGACCTTCCATACGGGGCAGGTGCAGCAGCATCGCGAACCGCGTAGTGCGTTCGACGAGAGTCCCGATCGCTGAGCTCTCGAGCCCGACGATCAGGTCGCCTTCCCAGTGACCCGGCACGGCCCGATCGCCGGCTTCGGCGGGGCGTTCGCTGATCATGATCTCCGGAGTTACAAACTTCTTGCCTCGTCCCCGGGTGCGCGCACGCGGCACTCGGAGCGCTCGCCCGGTTCGCAGGCACGCGACGAGCTCGCGTTTGAGGGCTCCTCGACCTTGGATGTAGAGCGCTTGGTAAATCGCCTCGTGAGAGATCCGCATCGACTCATTATGGGGAAAGTCAATCCGAAGCCGGTTCGAGATCTGCTCTGGGCTCCACGATTTCGCCCAACGCCGATTCTGGCGACGACCGTGCCGACGGCCGATCCAACGCACATCCGGACCCGGCACCAGCGCCCCATCAGGCCTTGCGATCACTCCGGCGAGGCGGTCCTGTACGTACTCACGCAAGGCGTCGTTCGCCGCAAGCTTGGAGACCTTCGGACGGCTGGCGCGCCGCTCCGCATGCCACTGTGCGGTCGTCGCCCGATAGCTAACAACACCACCATGAGTCGATGCGTTGCGGCGCAGCTCCCGCGAAATCGTCGACGGTGAACGACCTATGCGTCGAGCGATCTCACGTACTCCAACATGCTGAGCGTGAAGGATGGCGATCTCTTCCCGCTCGGCGAACGACAGATAACGCCCCGACACCGGAGCCAACGAGATAGGCGGCATTCCACCAGCTTGCCTGAACCATCTCGATCCGACAGCCTGCGACACCCCAGCCTCTTTTGCGGCGTCCTCGCTGGACGCCCCGCGAGCGATCGCCTCCCAGAACCGGATCCGGTCCCGACGATGCGCCGTCGAAGGGCGACCCGGAGACCACATCTGTCCACGCATCGCTCGAATCGCTTTGGCAGCTTTGCTTACTCCCATCGTTGAACACCTCCATCTCGAGATGTTGCAACGACCAGTTGAATCCGCCCAGTACCTGTCGATCCGCTACTCGGAGCGGCTCGGCGAGGCGGGTATCGAGCCTTCCGTCGGCAGCGTCGGTGACTCCTACGATAACGCCCTGGCCGAGACGGTGATCGGTCTGTTCAAGACCGAGGTGATCCGGCGACGCGGTCCGTGGCGCGATCTCGACTCCGTCGAGATCGCCACCTTGGAGTGGGTCGACTGGTTCAACAACCGGCGGCTACTCGGGCCGATCGGCTACGTGCCTCCGGCCGAGTACGAGCTTCGCTATGATCGTGCCCAACAAGCCCCAGCCATGGCGGCTGGACTCACGTAAAACAGTCTCCGGAGAACCCGGGGCGGTTCATTCCGCTCGATTGCAACGATTTCGACTACTGCGAGGATTCCTGGGGCGACGGGGACCTCCGGCAGGGACACACCAATATCCAACAGCAGATCCACGCCGACCTAGTTCACTCATCATTTGAGGAACTACCCGACAGCAGTCCGATCCCGGAGGCATCGTGGAGTACAGCGCCCAACGAGGCACCTGGTGGACCGATGCTGTCCCTGGTTCCTGAGATCGTCTCGAGCGTGGGCCAACCCAGACAGGTCGGTAGCGGGGTGATTTCTGTTGCTGGCCACGTTGTGGACGCCATCACCGGCTTGCCGTTTCCAGAGGCCACAATTACAGGGGCAGAAGCAAGTACAACAAAGATCGTCAGCACTCGGACCGATCGCGACGGGCGCTTTGTACTGGAGGGGTTGCCGCAGGGCAGCGTTGAGGTGGTTGCGTTCGCGGCAGACTACGAAACTACCGTTCATCGCTACGAGTTGACCTCGGGCCGGTTCGTCGAGGGCCTTGTACTGCAGTTGACGCCATCTGCGACAGTCGAGGGCGTATTGCGAGGGCGCGACGGCAATCCTGTCGGAGGTGTCGAAATCGAAGCCGTGTCCACTGTGGGCGACGTGACCTGCCCCCCGGAACTGGTCCACTCATAATGAGAGTCCCGGCAGGTTTTCAGGGGTGTTTCCGACCAGCTGCGGCGGCGTCTCGGAGGGAGCCGGAGGCTCCCGCAGAGAGGCTGCCGCAGCGAACTCTCTCGGGGTCAGGTTGTCCAACGAGCTGTGGGGCCTGACGCGGTTGTAGTCGACGCGCCAGGTTTCGATCTTGTCGCGAGCGTCCTGCAGATCCGTGAACCAGTGTTCGTTGAGGCATTCGTCGCGGAACTTGCCGTTGAAGCTCTCGACGAAGCAGTTCTCCACCGGCTTCCCAGGCCGGATGAAGTGCAGTTTCACGCCTCGACGGTATGCCCAGGCGTCGAGGTACCGGCCGGTGAATTCCGGACCGTTGTCAACAACGATCATCTCCGGCAGGCCCCGCGTCTCTGCGAGGCGGTCGAGCACCCGGGCTACCCGTCGTCCCGGGATCGATGTGTCCACCTCGATCGCCGGGCACACCTTGCAGAAGTCATCGACGATGTTGAGCGTTCGGAACGAGCGACCGTCGGCCATCGTGTCGGCCATGAAGTCCATCGACCAGCGCTCGTTGATCCGCGTCACCTCCGGCAACACGACACGTGCCTGTGAGGCCAGTTTCTTGCGGCGCTTTCGCCGCACCGCCAGGTTGTGCTCCCGGTACACGCGATAGACGCGCTTGTGGTTGACCTGCCAACCTTCGCGTCGCAGCAAGATCAGCAGGCGTCGATAACCGAAGCGCGGCCGTTTCGCCGCGAGATCTCGCAGCCGAGTGGCGAGCTCATCATCGCTCGTCGGCTTCACCGGATACCGGCACGTCGATCGGTGCAGGCCCACGAGCCGGCAAGCTCGTCGTTCGCTCATCTCGAAGTGCTTGCGCAACCACGCCACCGCGGTTCGGCGGATCGCGGGCCTCACCATTTTTTTCCGAGAACCTCTTTCAGGGCCCGGATGTCCAGGCTCAGGTCCGCGACCATCTGCTTGAGTTCGCGGTTCTCCGCCTCGAGCTGCTTCAGGCGCTTCGCCTCGTTGACCTCCATGCCGCCGTACTTGGACTTCCAGCGGTAGTAGGTCTGCTCGGCGATGCCGTACTCCCGGCAGATGTCCTTCACCTTCTGGCCTGCCTCGCCGAGCTTCAAGATCTTGATGATCTGCTCTTCCGTGTACCTCTTCCGTCTCATCAGCGTCCTCCCGATCGACCAGTTTGTCGCCGGAGGACTCTCTGTCAAGTTGGAGCAGTTTCAGGGGAGCAGGTCAGACGAACACACGATACGGCTCCGTCGCTCCATCGGCGTCTCGAGGCCAGACGGTACCTTTCGCGTTCGGAATGTGCCGGTAGCCGTTCCTGTTCGGCTTGTCGCCAGCGACCCCGCCGCCGCGGCGGGCGAGACGCCGATAATGATCCTGGCCCCACGCGAAGTAAGACGAGATGTTGCTCTCGAGATCAGGTGAGAATGGACTCTTGTT
>CAMYIK010000205.1 GCA_947258365.1 uncultured Thermoleophilia bacterium
GTCCCAGCCACCGACGAGTACGCCTACGCGTGAGCGGCCGGCGTTGTCGAAGGCCCACATGGCGATCTTGAGGCTGGTCGCCTCTCCGGGGCGCCCGCAGTAGAAGATCAGTTCCTTGCCCTCGGGCAACTCGGGAACCTCGCGCTCGAACTCCAAGGGGTCGATGCGGATCGCGCCCTTGATCTGCTGCTCCTCCTCGGAGTAGCTGATGTCGCGAACGTCCACCGTCTGAACCGGGTCTCCCATGGCGAACGCAGCGGCCAGGTCCACCGGCTGCCAACGCGAGATGTCATCCCAAGCCACTTACGTCTCCCTTGGCGCCTCTGAGCGGGAGAAAGCTAGCAGGCGGGCTTCCGCGTCAAACAGGTCGCCGCCGCCGCTGGTCTCGAGCAGTGCCGCGACGTATTCATCGGTGCGCGCGGTGCGCACCCCGACCTCTACCGCGCCGCGAAGATAGGCCACACCGTTCAACGCCCCGTTGCTGACACTCGACGCCGCTCTGGCGGCAAGGGCGGCGGGCGCCATGTCGTCAGCCTCGAGGTTGCGTGGCAAGGCGCAGGTGAGTTCGGTCAAAGCACCCGGACTCTCAATCTCGATGATGCCGTGCGCGCTCGGGATGCCTTCACGAGCGGCGAGGACATCGATCACCTCACCCAAGGTGAGTCCTGGCTTCAAGATCATCCGCTGTCCGTCGACCGGTTCGCCCCGTGGGTCGACCGTGAGTACCGGCCCACCACCCCACTTCTTCGATTGGCGCCCGTACTCGACCGAGAACGGCGTCCGATACGGCTCGGTCTCTTGGACCAACTCCGCCAGCGCTTCGCCCGGCTCATAGATCAGCGAGCCGTACGCGACGATCGCGATCTGGGGTTGGCGTGTGCGCCGGCTCACGCGCTTGAGGCGAGCTCCTCAAGCACGGTCGCCGCGTGCCCTTTGGGTCGCACCTTGTACAGCGCCTTCTCGATGGTGCCATCGGCGGAGATCACGAAGGTGCTGCGCTCCACACCCATGTACTCCCGGCCGTACATCTTCTTCTTGACCCAAACGCCGAAAGCCTCAGCGAGCGCGTGATCCGGGTCGGACAGAAGCGTGAACGGAAGGTCGTGTTTGTCGCGGAACGTCACGTGAGAGGCGATGGAATCCGGGCTGACGCCGATGATTCGGGCCCCGGCGCCCGAGAAATCCGGTTCGAGATCTCGAAAGTCGCATGCCTCGGTCGTGCACCCCGACGTATCGTCCTTCGGATAGAAGTAGAGAACTATGCGATTGCCGGACAGATCACTGAGCGCGATCGTTGAACCGTCATCCGCCTCCAACGAGAAGTCCGGGGCAGGATCGCCCGGAGACACACGTGACACCACTGAACCCCCCATCGCTTATGACCCGATCAGGCTATCGATCGCCGATGCTGGGTCGCGCGGCGTGAGCACAGAGGTAGGAGCGGAGATCCGGGTCGCTCGACTCGAGGATGTCGATGCGATCGCCGAGATCCTGGTGGACGGACTGGGCGCGAAACTGCTCCCTGCATTCGGAACAAAGGCGCACCGTGCCATTGGCGCGATGGTGGGCCACGAGGTCTCCTACCCCGACCCCGCGTACGTCGTGGCGGCCGAGGATGATCGAGTACTCGGCGTGGTTCATCTGGACACGGGGACCGCTCGCGAGCCGTCCCTGCTTACGGCAATCCGCCGCGACGTCGGCTGGCTGACGACGGCGCGCGCGACGGCTGTTCTCGCCGCACTCGCTCCACCGCTGCCCCGTCCGGATGAAGCAGTCGTTGAGGAGCTCGGAGTGCACCCTGATGCACGACGGCGCGGCATCGCGACGGCCCTCCTGGATCGCTGCGAGCATGACGCCCTGCGGCTCGGCAAGAGCACGCTCATTCTTCAAGTGACGGCCGACAACGAGGGGGCGATCCAGCTCTACCGAGAGTTCGGCTTCAAGGTCCGCTCGCGGCGTAGATGGCGGCTCCGCCGACGCCTTTTCCAGTCGCCCGGAGCCTTCATCATGGAGAAATCGCTCCAGTAGCTAGGCCTTCTCAGCCGCGTTTTCGGACCGGCCACTCAGCCAGGCGCCCAATAGGATCAAGACGGCGCCGGCGATCATGATGAGCGTGATCTTCTCGTCGCGGAATACCGCCCCGAGGACGATCGCGATGACGGGGAAGAAGTACGTCACGACAGATGATCGGGTGGCACCGATTCGCCCAAGCACGGTTGTGTAGAACACGAAGGCTAGGCCTGTTCCGAACACTCCGAGCGCGGCGACGGCGGCGATCGATCCGAGATCCGGCTCCGAGTCCGGCAACCCGACCAGAGCGAATGGCGCAACGACGATCAGGCCGGCGACCAGCATGTGCAAGACGGTGGCAAGAGAGCCATACCGCTGCTGCAAAGGAATGGCCGCGCTGATGGCGACCCCGTAGGAGATGACCGCGGCCAGCAGCAGCGCAACACCAAGCGCCTCACGCCCACCACCGCTGACCGTTGGGCCGCTGACAACAAGCACCCCGATGAAGCCGATGATCAGGCCCGTCGCGACCAGTGGACGCGGCGCCTTGTGGAGCAGGAACGCCGCAATGGTGGCCGCGAAGATCGGTAGCGAGCTGTTCACGACCCCGGCCAGAGAAGAGTCCACCCATTGCTGGGCGATCGGGAAGAGGATGAACGGCGCGCCCATCCAGACGACACCGAGAAACGCGACGCGTGGCCACTCGGCGCGGGGCATGAGAACTCGGGCCCTCGCGAAGAGGACCAGCACGGCGATGCCGAAAACCAACCGACCCGCGGCCACCACGCTCGGCGCGAGGTGATCGACACCGATCGCGATCAGCAGGAACGACGACCCCCACATGAGCGCAGCCGCGCCCAGTAGCCCCCAATCTTGAGGGCTGACGGCTTCAGGGCGGGTGCCCTGAGAGGTGAGTGGAAGTCGTGGGCGGCTCATGGCGATCCGGGGTGAACCCGAACCGCTCACGCTACTCGCGGTACCGGGACTAAGCCGCGACCTCACGGGGGCCGGTGTTGGCGGCCGCCGGGATGATCAGGGTGACCCTGCCCCCCGGACCAGACTCGACGACAACTCGGCCATCGATGCGCTTGGCGAGTGCCGCGGCGACACCGAGACCCAGACCGCTACCCGGTAGGGCGTCTGCGTCGGGGCCGCGATAGAAGAACTGGGTTGCGTTCTCGGCCGCTTCGGCGGTGAAGCCGTCACCAGAGTCGAGCACCGAGATCGCAATGGAGCCGTCACCGGTCGAGCGCGCCCGGACCGTGACCGTTCCACCGCGGCGACTGAACTTGGCGGCGTTCTCGACGAACTCCCCGAGGATCTCCTCAACGAGCGATGGATCGGTGTCCGCGATCGGGAGCTCGTCTTCCAGGTCCAGATCAACCCGGAGGGCGCGTGGCTTCAGGCCCGCGTCCCATTCACGGGCGGCGTCCCAGAGCAGGCCGGCAAGGCCTACGGGCTTACGCGTCACCGCGCCACGTGACGGGTCATGCGGGCCGCCGCGCAGCAGAGACCGGGTCAGGCGATCCAGGCGGTCGGCAGAGCGCAGGATGCGCTGAACATGGGCGGCACCGTCGCTTGGCAGAGTTCGAAAGAGCTCGGCCGCCGCGGTACGAATCTCGCCTATCGGAGGTCTGAGGCTTCGCATAGCACCGCCCGCAAGGCGAGCCCGGAGCTGGTCGACGCGCTGCTGCTCGGTGCGATCCGCGACGGTCACAACCCTGCCCCCGGGGACGGTCCACGCGTCGACGTCGAGCGTACGTCCATCAGAGAGTGGCAGGCGGCGGGCGACCGCACCCTTCCCGGTGAGACTCGAACCGATTGCCTCCTCCACCAGCAACGCGTCGCCATTGAGGCCCTGCGTCAAGCTGTCGAGTGCCGCGTTGCGCATGGTCGCGCCGGATGGCGTGCGGGCAGCCGTGGCGATCGGCATTGGCGTCAGCGCCGAGGCAAGAGCATCGAAACGCGCCTCGGCGGCCGCACGGAAGTCGTCGGTACGAGTGGCAGCGCCCACCAGAGCCGTGGAGGCAGACCCCCACTCGGGAGCGCGACTGCGCAGGTTCAGGGCTGGTCGGTCGCTGATGCCGACAGCCTCCAGGGCGTGTGTCAGGGCGCGGAGCCGGGCTCGAGTGCGACGCGCGACGAGCGCGGCCACGCCCGCCGTCG
>CAMYIK010000206.1 GCA_947258365.1 uncultured Thermoleophilia bacterium
TTCCTGGTGCGCCGCTTCCGGGGAACGCCCCTCCCTGCTCGACGGTCAGGGTGCGGGCAGCGCCGCGCAGAGCGCGTCCACGTTGCAGCCGACGAGCTGCACGATCTCGCCGTCTTCGGGATTGACCTCGAGGAACAGGCCGATGCCCGGCGCGTAGTACTTGCGCTCGAAGACCTCCGGCTCGATAGGCGTGAACTCCTTCGTCACCAAGCAGTCGTCGTCGCAGAGCAGCTCCGCCAGCGCCTGGGGAACGAATGCGTCGAGCTCCGCGTCGTTGCCGTAGCCGTAGTCGGTGGCCAGAATGACCGCGACGTCCTCGGCGTCGCCCGGCTTCCACTCCTGGCGATAGATGTCACCCTCGTCGGGATCCGCCGAGATCAGCAACCCTCCGCGGTCGCCGTCGCGGCCCTCCTTCCATGACCCCTCCAGGTCCACCAGCTCGGGATCGTCCGGAGAGTCCCCATCGAAGGTCTCGAAGTTGCGGGCGACCTCACCCATGTAGATGGTGTCGCCGTTCTTCATCTGGCCGTACCAGTCGTCCGTGTCCTCGATGAGTTCGCCGTCGTCCTCGACGACGTCGTTGACCACCACGCAGGTCACGCCTTCGATGAGCTTGGTCTTGGAGGTCACGGTGACGTCGATCGTCTCGGTGCCGCCCACGTAGCTCCAGTCATTGCCCACCACCAGAGGGAAGTACGGATTCGGGAAGGTCAGGTTGGTGAAGTCGTCGTCGAAGTCGGCCGGATCGAACTCCGGATCGTAGCGGCCGCCCCCCAGGTCCTCGCACAGATCGAGGCGGGCCTCGCGCTGCTCCTTGCACTCGCCCCTGCCCTCTTTGCGCGCGTCGCGCGCATCCCCGATGCACTCCTCGCGCTCGGTCTCGTCCTCGGTGTTCAGGCAGATGGCCAGCTCCGTGTAGGTATCGTCGCTGACTTCGGCTCGGCACGCCTGGTGCTGCAGCCGCGCCGTCCGTGCACAGGGTTCGCCCCCGGGCCCGGCGTGGGCCGGCGCACCCCACGCCACCAAGGCCAGGAGCAACTCGCCAATGATCCAGTGGTTGAGCGACATGATCGTCTCCCGCGTTGGCGATGTGCCGGCCGGGAACCGCTCCCAGGCGCACGGCACGCCTCGCCGTTCGAGCAACCCATGTGCAACAGCGATGCCAGCGCCCAGGGCGTGCCAGACGCCTTCCCGGCGCGTTCGAAGCGCAGGTTTCGGCAACTCCCCGCCGGATTCGGCAGGGGACTGCCGGAATCGGCACCGATCGGGTTGCGAGTCCGGCTCTCGCGCGGCGCCGGCCCGGCACGCGCCTTGCTCAGGGAACTCCCAGGTGAAGCACGACCCGTACAGAGTCATCGACGCGATCGGGCCGGATGTACCCGATGGCTCGTCGTTCCCCGGCAACGAAGCGACGGACGGCCTCGTCCGAGGCCAGGGTTGCCGGTGGCAGGACCCCCTTGAAGTACTGCCGGTTCCAGTACGTCACCAGGCGGCTCGCGGCGCTGCCGAAGACCAGACGGATGAAGCCGGCGCGCTCCGCGCTGGCCGAATCCCGGTTCACGGGAACGATGCGCGTGCCGTCGGACCAGAAGCGCCGCTGCTTGAGGTAGATCCGCGCCACGTCCTCTACGCCGAGCGCCACGTCGCGGTCCTGGTGGACGATGACGGCCAGCTCCTGGGCCGCGGCCGGCGAACCCGCCACCAGAAACCCGACCAAGGCGAGCGTCGCGGCCCGGCTGGTCATTCAGAAGAGCACCGAGAACGAGCCGAAGAACCCGCGGCGCACGTCTTCGGTCTCGCGATCCGTGAATCGATAGCCGGCCTTGAAGATCAGATAGGACTTGGGGACCCAGGTCAGCCCCAGGTCGCCGATGTTGGAGTCGTCGCCCGAATCGGTGGGATCGAAATACTCGTAGCGCCCCACTGCGTAGAGTTTGCGCAGCACCGGGTGCAGTCCGCGCAGCCCGTAGGCGGCCTGCACGTACACTCCCCAGAGGTCCCGCTCCGGGACGTCGCCGCCCCCGATCACCAGCTCGCTGGTCAGCTCGAGGTTGCCGCGGCGCCACTCCGCGTCGAGGCCGCCCAAGTAGCTCCAGCGGCGGTCGACCTCCGATGCCAGGAAGGACGAGCCGACGGACCATCCTGCCAGCTCGTCCCCGAACTCCAGACGGCCTCCGACGCTGCGATCGGCCGGCTCGGGATCGTCGCTCGGGTCGAGCGGATCGAACACCTGCCCGTAGACCCAGTACTTGAGCTGCTTGCCTCCCGGATAGAACGAGCCGAAGAGCGCGAGTCCGGTCTGATGCTCATCGAAGGCGCGGTCGATCTGTACCGGATCGGTGGCCATCCACGTGAAAGGCTCGGCGGGAACCAGGTTCCAGCGTCCGATGGGCGTCTGGAACTTGCCGACGCGCAGGTTCAGCGCGTCGTTCTGGCTCCAGTCCGCGTAGAGACGCTCGAAGTTGGCGTCTGGATCGGACTCGACTTCGCCGTCGTCGGTCCGGACCCGGAGCAAGCCGTCCACTTCGATCTCCGAGAAGATACGCAGGCGATCGATGGGTTGATAGGAGATGAGGAAGTTGAGGCTGTCGAGTGCGATCTCCCCCGATTCACCTTCCTCGCGCTCGATCTCGACCGTACTGAAGCCGCCGATGCGGAGGCCGGTGCGACCGAAGCGCATGCCGCGGCCCGCGAAATACTCGATCGGTCCGACCGGACTGTCGACCGTGAAGACAGCCTCGTCGCTCGGGAGATCGACATCGATGGGAATTGCTGCCTGGGCACGTGCGTCCGACGTCCCACCGAGGCATGCCAGCAACACACCGACAGCAGCCCAGCACGATGCCGCGCGCGACTGCCGGGTGATAGACTCAGGAGGAATCGTCTGTGCAGCAGGCAGCATGATCGAGCAGCCTAACAGAACCGTCGATGCGATCGAAGCGGAATGGAGCGACCAACGCGCCTCGATGTCGCTTCGCAGCAAGCTGCTCACGTTCGCGGCGTTGCTCGTCGTGATTCCCGGTGTACTGCTCGGCGCGATCGCCGTGCGGAGTGGCAGTGGTTCGCTGCAACGGGTGATCGGTCGTCAGCTCGCGCGCGAAGCCGGCCACACCGCCGATCGGCTGGCGTCGGCGCTGCGCAGCGAGCGGCAGACGCTGGACAGCTTCGCGCGCCAGGACATGATGCGGGAGGTCCGCGTCGCCGACATCGACAAGCGCGTGGCCATGGCGCTGGCGACGTTGCGAGCAGGAAGTCACACGCGACTCGGCTACCTGGTGATCGACGGCAGCGGTCGGGTCGTGGCGGCGAGCGATCCGCACTGGCTCCGTGCGTTTCCCGCGTGGCTCGAGCCGTCGCGGGCCGAAGGCGAGCCCGTCGTAGGTCCACTGGAGGCGCCGGGCGCACAGGCCCTGGTCTTGCGCTCGCCCATCCCCGATCCGGACGACGCTCGCCGCATCCTGGGCACGCTGATCGGGGTCCTCGACTGGCGCGCGCTGACCGCCGTCACCCAGACCGTGCAGGCCGAACTGGCAGCCCAGGGTGTCATGGCGGATGTGCTGGTCTGCCGGGACGGCGTGCGGATCGGGGGGGCAGCGGGGGACGAGGCGTGCGAGGCAGCCCAAGGCGCGTCCGGCGCGCCGGACTACACGGTGCACCGGAACGAGAGCATCGTGGGCCGGGCCGTCCTATCGAGCCCCGTTTCCGATTGGGTCCTGCTCGTCGTCGAGGCGCGGGCACACGCCCTGGCTCCGGTTGCGCGCCTCAGCCGGCACCTGCTCTTCACCATGGGGCTGGCACTGCTCGCGGCCCTGACGCTCGCCACCCTGGCAGCGCGCCGGGTGGTCCGCCCGCTCTCGGAGCTGACACGAGCGATACGCGGTCTGGCGCGAAACGGCGCGAGGCAGCGCCGGGTGCCCGTCCGCAGCAACGACGAGGTGGGCACGCTGGCGACCGCCTTCAACGACATGGCGGCAGACCTCGACCGCACCCAGGGCGAACTGATCGAGGCGGAGAAGTTCGCCTTCGTGGGCGAGCTGGCGGCGGGCGTGGCGCACGAGATCCGCACCTCGCTGGGTGTCCTGGGAAGCTCGGCGCAGATCCTCGAACGCTCGATCCCGGCCGATGCCGACGCCCAGGTCGGAGAGCTGGCGCAGATGATCCGCG
>CAMYIK010000207.1 GCA_947258365.1 uncultured Thermoleophilia bacterium
TCTGCTCGTGCCCGCAAGCGGGGCCACCCCGGATGCGAAGGCGACTGCGTAGGTGACTTGCGATGTTCCATGTGACCAACCGGGCCGCGGCGGCATCTGGACTCCGCGCGTGCCAGTCCACGGTGACCGCGGTCGCGGAGTCGAGCCGATGACCGTTCACGTGAAGCTCCCGCTGCGCCTGATCGAGACGAGCTTCCATCCATGAGTTCTCGGCGCATGGATATCCACTCCCGGCCGCCCGTAGGGAACGAGGCCCCTCCGGTTTTCCGTAGGCGAGCGCCCGGTCTTGCCGATGCTCTCGGCCGGCTAGGTTGCTTGATTGGGTCCGTCTTCGAGGAGAGTGTCCATGTCACAGGAGCCGGTCCGACAGAAAGAGGCGGCGGCGAAGGCGTCACGCACTCGGGTGTTGGTGATCGCCAACGAGCAGTGCCTCGGGCCGGCTCTACGCGAGGAGATCCTCAAGCGCGATCGTGGCGCCGGGGTCAACGTCCTCATGGTCGCCCCTGCACTCACCGACCAGCTCCATTACTGGATGGACGACACCGACAAGGCGATCCGCGAGGCGCGCACGCGGCTGGACCGCTCGATCGAGCAGGTCTCCTCTGAGGAGATGATGATCTGCGGCGAGGTCGGCGACTCGGACCCGCTTCAGGCGCTCGAGGATGCGATCGGGACCTTCGAGCCGAACGAGATCATCATCGTCACGCACCCGATCGAAACGTCCAACTGGCTGGAGCGAGCGGTAGTGGAGCAGGCGCGAGGTCACTACTCGCTGCCGGTGACCCACATCGAGGTGGATCGACCTCACGAGAGCGCAGAGGTTGACCCCGAGCGCGTCGTCCCAGAGTGGCTGGTCCGCGAAAAGCACCGACGCCGAGACTGGATGCTGCTTGGCCTGTTCGCGGTGCTGGCCATCGTCGGCACGTGGGCCTCGTATCTGTTCTATGTAGTGGACGCGCCACTCTGGCTCATCACCACCTGGGTCGTGTTTGTCGACCTCGGCTTCAAGTTCGTCGCGCTGCCTGTGGTGCTCTGGATCCTCTTCCAGCGACGCGCCCGGGCGGACAGGCTCGACTACTGACAGCCTGGCGGCGCCGATAGGGCAGCCCGATGTTTGACGAGGTCACCACCCTCGCCTGGGTGGTCATCTTTGGCCTGGCCATGGCGGCGGTCGCGATGGTGGGGAGCGTCACGCTGTTGCTGCGCGAGCAGACGCTGGAGCGGCTTCTGCTACCGCTGATCGGCCTCGCAGCCGGATCGCTGCTCGGCGGCGCCTTCTTTCATCTCCTCCCAGAAGGAGCCATGCGGTCCGAGGGTCTCGACGTGTGGGTTTCCCTTGCGGCCGGGTTCGTCGCGTTCTTCGTGCTCGAGCAGTTTCTGCACTGGCACCACTGCCATCAAGCGGTCTCGCGCCACAAGCCGGTCGGCCACCTGATTCTGCTGGCCGACGGCATTCACAACTTCATCGGGGGCATCGCCGTGGGCGGCGCATTCGTGATCGATACGCGGCTCGGCGTGATCACCTGGTTGGTCGCAGCCGTCCACGAGATACCTCAGGAGCTCGGCGACTTCGGGATCCTGATCCACAGCGGATGGAGTCACGGCTCTGCACTCGCCTACAACGTCGCCTCGGGGCTCACGTTCCTGGTTGGGGGCCTGGTCGCGATCGTCGGCGAGAACGTCGTGGACGTCCATCTGCTGCTGCCCTTCGCTGCGGGGAACTTCATCTACATCGCATCGAGCGATCTGATCCCCCAGCTCAAATCGACCGACGCGCGTGCCCAGGTTGAGTACTTCGCCGCGCTGATGCTCGGACTCGTGGCGGTTCTCGCTGTGGCGTGACACCCGTGATTTGGGCCGCCAATCCCGTCGTCGACCGCTTGCTCGCCCGTGAGTCCTCAATCCGATGGTGCCGAGAACTTGCGAGGCCCGACTGCGGTGCCTGCGACGCTGGGGAAGCAGACAGGCCCCATTTCGCTGGCAACGCAGGTTCACAGCATCGCCCATAGGGGTCGTGCTTGGCGCCGGGCTCGAACGTGACCCATTCCTCGGTAACGACTGGCGCGATGGGAACCGGTGCGCCATCGAACAGAGAGCGCGAAGCCAGGGAGGACGGGCGATCGGGCATTCGATCGCCGAATCGGCATTTCACCTGCACGTAGGGGCTATCTAGCGCCCTCTGAAGTCATCCCGTTTCCTCCAATTTGCGCGCTAGCAAACTGAAGGTCGGCGGAGGCCGGAGTCTGCTTTGGCGACTCGAAGCAGTGAGAAGCGGACAGACGCGGGGAACACATGGGGAACAATTCGTGCTCTTCGAGCCTCCACGAGCTCGCAGTCGAAGAAGCCTCGTTTCGCACTACTAGCAGGAAGTTCACGTTCCCTCGTCCCCTTCCGAAACCTCCTCCGGCGAGCTTCCCAAGCTGGATGTCGCCGGTTCGAGCCCGGTCGCCCGCTTTGAGAGAAAGGCCCGCACAGAGGCCATTATTGGCGAGAGCGGCGATTCTTCGCGCGACTCGCTCTCACGGAACACTAGGGGAACATCTCCTCCGGTTCGCACCCTCATCGCGGCCTCGGCGTAGCTGATCGGCTCCTTCTGGCGCGCTCCGTCGATGACGTGGGCATAGCGGCTCATCAGCAGCTCGCTCAACGACACCCAATAACCGACTCAATGAGACTGTGGGTCTGATAGGCGTCGATGAAAGGAGCCGCGGCGTCGACTGCGCATTGCGACGTTGAACTGCGAGACTTCGGGTACCGACTCGCCGGTCGCCGACACCGACCTCGCGGACGTGGGCAGGAGCATCGTCCAGGCGTCGCTGGCATAAGGGGGCTGCCGGTCGACATGGATTGCCATGCCGAGTTGCCAGACTCGCCGAGTGGCCGGGCGCCGTGTGGTCCCGAGAGTGGTCAAGCTGCTCTGATGGAGTCGGGACAACCGAAGGGGGACGCCATGACTTGCTCGCACGCCTTTTGCACGATCATCCCGCCGTTCGTGCTCGACAAGATGGCCCGCTCGAGCCGCCCGGAGGTTGCTGAGAACGCTCGCGAGGCGCAGGAGATCTCCGATGCGGTCCGGATCGAGCGCGGCGCCAGGGCGGTGGCGCGCGGGGCGACCGGGGAAGGCACCGCGGCCGAGCGCAAGGTCTACGACAGCGAGCAAACGCGGCGTCAGCGCGTGACCCGAGCCCGCTTCGAGGACGACCCCGAGCGCGCTGACGTGGACGTCAACGTCGTCTTCGAGCATGCCGGGACGGTGCGCGCGTACCTCACCGAGGCCCTCGAGCGCGATTCGATCGACGCCGCGGGGATGGACCTAGTGCTGAACGTCCACTACGGCAAGAAGTACAGCAACGCCTTCTGGGACGGAGACGAGATGACCTTCGGCGATGGCGACGGTGAGATCTTCACCAGCTTCGCCCGCTCGCTCGACGTCACCGCCCACGAGATCTTCCACGGGGTGACCCAGTACCTCAACGGCCTCGTCTACCGAAGCCAGCCGGGAGCGCTCAACGAGCACTTCTCCGATGTCTTCGGCTCGGTGATCACCCAGGTGGCGAACGGCCAGACCGCGCACGACGCGGACTGGCTGATCGGCAACGAGATCATGGGGCCCGATCTTCCCGGGGAGGCGCTCCGCTCCATGAAGGCGCCGGGAACCGCCTACGACAACGACATCATGGGCGCCGATCCCCAGCCGGCGCACATGGGCGACTACTACGACGGCAACGAGGACAACCAGGGCGTCCACATCAACAGCGGCATCCCCAACCGCGCCTTCTATCTCGTGGCGACCGACATCGGCGCAGACGCGGCGGCCCGGATCTGGTACGCGGCGTTCCAGGGGCTCGACTCCCGCGCCGACTTCGACGCCGCCGCCCTGGCGCTCGCCGATGCCGCGGGCACGCTGACCCGCGAGGGCAGGGCGCCGGTCGGCTCGACGCAGAGCGTGCGGGCGGCGTTCCGCGAGGTCGGCGTCCTCGGCTGAGCGGTGCGGTATGAGAACTCATGAGACACGCCGCCCTAGCACTCGCCATCCTGGCGCTGCTCCTGCTCGGCGCGCTCGCGGGGTGCGGCGACGGTGACGACGATGGAGTATCCTTGAAGGTCTCGGTGACACTGGAGATATCCGGCGGCTTCGCCGGCTTGAGGGAATCGGTTGT
>CAMYIK010000208.1 GCA_947258365.1 uncultured Thermoleophilia bacterium
TCATCGAACTGATGGGTATCCGTCGAGCTTCGTACGCCATGTGGATGGGCAAGACGATCGATGCCAAGACGGCTCTGGACTGGGGTCTCGTCAGCGAACTGGTACCCAAGGCAAAGCTGATCGAACGCGCCTACGAGATTGCGGACCGCCTCATGTCCCAGCCCCGTGTCACCCGTCGCATGACGACCCAGGTCTTCCGTCGCCAGTGGAAACAGCGCATCGTCAATGATCTGGACGGCGCATTCGGTATGGAAATGTACGTCGATCTGGCTACCGGGGAACGTCACACCGACGAGAAGGCGCAAGCCATCATCGACGCGGAGGGTTCTGAGCTGGGATTCCTGGGCAAAGGTCGCAAGGACGGCATGAAGTTCGAGTAGCTTCATCCCGACCTGGCAGATAGTACGGAAGCCCTGTCGACCTTTTCGGTCCCCGGCAGCGGCCCGCCCTCCTCGTCGCCGCCGGCCTCGCGTGGCCGGCGGTGAGGAGGCGGCAGTGAACTGACCACGGCCTCGTCCAGCGGCTTGGTCATGCGGCCTTGGATCCAGATGGTGACGCCTCGGCCCCGGAGTAGAGCACCGTTGCGGGCGTAGCGTCGTCTGTGTGCCCGTCTACGACTGGTTCACCGAAGGTTTCGACACGCCCAGACCTGAAGGGCGCGAAGGCGCTGCTGGAGGAGCTGGGGTAGGGCCGCCCCCTCCCGGATCGACTGCCCCGCGCGAACTCCCAACCCGCAGTTCGAAGCGTGCCCACCTCACCCGGCCTGCTGGCTTCCCTTCAGGCCTGACCCTCCGCGGTGCCCTCGACCCGCGCGAACACCAGGTACAGCAGCGGTCCGAAGGACCCGAGGAACAGGGTGGCGACTACCCAGGGCCACGGATTGCGCCCCGCCCGGCGGGCCTCCGGAATCAGCCAGCTGAGGACCAGAATCAGGGCGATCACGAGGTCGGCGAAGACCTGCCAGCCCGCGGGACTGTGGCGGTGGTAGTCGAAGATGCCGACGTAGCCGACCTGCTGAACCGCGTAGAGCGTCAGGAGGGCGAAGGGGACGAGGAGGATCAGTGCGAGAGTCCGTTTCGTGGCCATGCGCGTCTCCTTGGACGAGGCGAGTGCGGATGATCGAGCCGATCCGGGCTCTTGGCAATTGCATCGGAGGTCACCGAGATCATGCTCCGAGCCACTCGAGTCACGAGCCACCGCGAGGGGTCCGGTGGGAGTCGGGGCGAATCGGCTACGCTATCGGTCCCGATTCGCAGGAGGTCCTACCGTGCCCGACTACTTGACCGCCGGGAATCGCCTCTACCTGGAGCGCCTCGGGGACTGGAAGACGATCCTCACGTTGTGGAAGGGCGAGGACGTCGACGTCGAGGCCGAGGTCGGCGCCTACCGGACGCTACTCGAGACCACCGCCGCCATCGCCGCCGAATTGGAGGACAGCGCCCGCGAGCACTGGGCGGATGAGGCCGAGCTCACGCCCGATGGCGGGGCCGAGTCGCCTCCGCACATCCGCGCGGGCTACGAGAAGCTGCGCGAGGCGGGCCTGGTGAGCCTGACCGTGGGCGAGGAGTACGGCGGCTACGCGCTCCCGAGCATCGTGAACGGCATGTACCTGGAGATGATCTCCCGCGCGAGCCCCAGCCTCATGATGGTCGTGGGGCTCCAGGCCGGCGCGGCCGGGGACATCCAGACCTACGGCAACGAGGAGATCAAGCGCGCCTGGCTGCCGCGCTTCGCGTCCGGCGAGGTCGAGGGCTGCATGGATCTCACCGAGCCCCAGGCAGGGAGCGACCTCGGCGGCATCACCACCCGGGTCACCGATCAGCCCGACGGATCCGTCACGGTCGATGGCCAGAAGATCTTCATCTCGAACGGCGGCGCAGAGGTCCACCTCGTTCTGGCGCGTGACGCCGACAGCTTCGACCAGTCCAAGGGGACCACCAACGGCCTCTCGCTGGTGCTGGTCGCGCGGCACCGGGAGGACGGCTCGCCGAACGGCGTGCGCGTACCGCGGCTGGAGCGGAAGCTCGGCATCCACGGCTCGGCCACCTGCGAGGTCGTCTTCGAGGGCGCCGTCGGGGTGCGGCTCGGCGAAAAAGGCCAGGGCTTCCGCTCAATGCTCGACCTCATGAACGCGGCGCGGCTCGGCGTCTCCTCCCAGGCGCTGGGGTTGTGTGAGGCCGCCCTTCATGACGCCATGGTCTACGCCCACCAGCGCGAGCAGTTCGGCAAGTCCATCGCCGAGCAGCCGCTGGTGCGTGCCATGCTGGCCAAGATGGTGATGCAGACCGAGGCCGTGCGCGCGCTCCTCTACCGCACCTACAAGCTGCTCGACCTGAACGTCGCCCGCGAGGCGGCGCTCGCCCGGGGCGATCTGGCCGATCCCGCGTCGGTGCAGGCCGAGCTCGATCGCGATACGACGCGTGTACGCCTGCTGACGCCGCTCTGCAAGTACTTCGCCACGGAGGTGGCGTGCGACCTCACCCGCGACGCGATCCAGGTGTTCGGGGGGGTCGGCTTCACGCTCGATACCCACGTCGGCAAGTACCACGCCGACAGCCTGATCACGACGATCTACGAGGGCACCAGCGAGATCCAGGCGTCGTTCGCGCTCAAGGAGATCGGCAAGGGTGCGCTCGGCGTCATGTTCGAGCACGTGCGCGAGGAGCTGGACGAGCTACGCCGCGATCCGGCCCTCGCCGCGCTCGCGTCGACCGTCGAGCGCATGACCCATCACATCGACGAGGCAGCCAAGTCCCTCTTCACGAGCTTCGAGTACGCGCTGCTGCGATCGAAGCTGCTGGCCGAGATGGTGATCGACGTCGGCGCCGCCACGGAGCTGCTGCACCAGGCCAGCGTCGATCCCGACCGGCTCGACCTGGCAGCCGCCTTCGTGAGCCGACGCGAGCTCGAGATCGAGCACACGGGCCGGCGCCTCGCGGAGCACGCCGAGGGCCGCGTCGAGCGCGACACGCGGCTCGTGGCCGGAGCGGTGTCGGCGCCGTAGCGCGGGGCTGTGGTTCGGATCCCGCCACACGAGCCTCGCCACCTCGAACCTGCTCGCGGCGTCGGGGCCGAGACCAAGAACTGCACCGTCGAGGCACTCCAGGCCGTCGACCGCGCCGCCTCGACGTCGTACCTCTGCCGCTTCGAGAAGGGCCACGGCCGGCACGCGAAGGCGCCACGCCATCGGGTCACTCGATCCGGATACCCGCGAAGAGCTCCGGCAGCAGCCGCTTCAGGTGCTTGTCGATCTCGAACGCCCGGGGCTGGTGAATGGTGCTCATCAGGCCTCAGCGAGGACAGGCACTGTACCGGGGCGGACGGGACTCGAACCTACAACCTCCGGCTGTAACCCCGCGGAAACGAAGAGGTTCGGAGGACTGAAACTTGTATCCCGTTGTATCCCAACTTCTCCGAGATCCCCGCTGGCAGAAGAGCAATGGGGTCTGGCGGGACCCGGTCAACCAAGTGCGACCAATTCGGGCCGGGGCGCGCAGAGTCGGGCAGCCGTGCGGATCCGCCTACGGTCTCTCGCTAGGCCCACCCCCCCGGCAGTCGTCACGATGAGCCGCGATGAGTCCAACCCTACGCCGGTTCCTTCAATGTCAGCGTCGAGGGGTGGAACAGCTCTTCGATGGTCAGCCTCCGCGACGCGAGGCCCTGCTCGTGCGAGTGACGGAACAGCGCCTCCAGCGCCTTGCGATTGGCCTCGATGCCGTACGGCCAGAAGTTCTCGCCCATCAGCCGGCGGGTCTCCTCGATCTCCTGACCGACCCACGGCAGCGAGATCGTCGCCCAGCCCAGCTTCGTCAGCTGGTCGTACATCCTCTTCTTCGACTCCACGTAGGCGTCGAAGACGGCCTCAGGGAGCCACGGATGGGCCGAGGCGACGTCGTTCCGGATGGCAACGGCATGCATGATCGGGAAGATCCCGGTCCTCGAGAAGAACTCCCGCTCGACCGTGCGGTAGTCGCCGAAGAGCCGCGCCACCTGCGGGTGCCCCTGCAGGTAGGCGCGGGGCTCGGCGGCGTGGAGCAGGGCGTCCACATCGCCCGACTCAAGCAGGTCCGACTCGTCTTTTCCCTCCGGCCCGCGGCTCACGGACAGCCCCTCCGGGATCATACTCTCCTGCTTGGAAACCCTTCCAG
>CAMYIK010000209.1 GCA_947258365.1 uncultured Thermoleophilia bacterium
TTCGAGCACCGCGTGGTCTCGATTCACGAAGCTCCCGACGCCTACTCGAACCTGCTCTACAAGGGCGCGATCAAGGACGAGGCCCACACCATCTTCTACGGCAACCTCATCGTTCCCGAGGGCAGCCCGCGCACCGACGCCTACCAGACCAACCGGAACCTCCTGATGAACCCGGGAGCCCGGGCGGACACGATCCCATTCCTGGAGATCGCGACCGCCGATGTGCGGTGCAGTCACGCGGGCGCTGTTGGGCGCGTCGATGACGAGCACCTTTTCTACCTGCAATCGCGGGGCGTGCCCGAAGACGTCGCCAAGCAACTGATCGTGACTGGGTTCCTCCAGGAGGTGCTGGAGCAGATCGAGTTCACGGAGCTGCGGGGCGAGCTGGCCGAGGCCGTCGAGGCCAAGGTTCGATGAGCGCGCCGATTGACGTCGGCGCCCTCGAGGATTTCCCCGCCGGCGAGGCGATCGTCGCCGAAGTGGGCGACACGATGGTGTGCCTGGCCCGGGTGGATGACGACGTATTCGCGGTACACAACACGTGCACTCACGCCCTTGAAGGCATGGGCGGCGGCTATGTCGACGGAGACTGCATAGAGTGCCCACGCCATGGCGCGCTGTTTTCGCTGCGCACCGGTGAGGCAATGACGCCACCGGCGACCAAGGCGCTTCCGACTTTTCCCGTGGACGTGCGCGACGGTCGGGTTCTCGTGACCCCGACGCCGAGCATCCCCCACCCCATCCTCGACCGATAGACACGACAAGGAGTCCCGTGGCAGCCCCGATCCTTCAGATCAACGACCTCGAAGTGGGTGTTGACGACACGCCGATCCTGAAAGGCGTGAACCTCGAGGTACCCCAAGGCGAGGTGCACGCGCTGATGGGACCGAACGGCTCCGGCAAGAGCACCCTGGCCTATGCGCTGGCGGGGCACCCGCGTTACGAGGTGACCGGTGGCTCGGTCAGCTTCGGTGGTGAGGACCTGCTGGACATGGAAACCGACGAGCGGGCGACCGCCGGGTTGTTCCTGGCGATGCAGTACCCGGTCGAGGTCCCGGGCGTGTCGGTGATGAACTTCCTGCGCAGTTCCCTGACCGCGGTGACCGGCGAGGAGATGAAGCCGCGTGACTTCATCAAGAAGTTCGACGAGGCCAGCGCGCTGCTGAAGTTCGACCGCTCGTTCGCCGACCGTTACCTGAACGAAGGCTTCTCGGGCGGAGAGAAGAAGCGCCACGAGATTCTGCAGATGGCGATGCTGAAGCCGAAGTTCGCGGTGCTCGACGAGACCGACTCGGGCCTGGATGTCGACGCGCTGAAGGTCGTTAGCGACGGCGTGAACGCCCTGCGCGGCGACGATCTGGGCGTTTTGATCATCACTCACTACACGCGGATCCTGCAGTACATCAAGCCGGACGTCGTCCACGTGATGTACGAGGGCAAGATCGCCAAGACCGGCGGTCCGGAGCTGGCTGACCACCTGGAGGCGAACGGGTACGTCGAGTTCGGTTCCGAAGAGGTCGCGGGGGTCTAGAGCCATGCCCGTCGGCCACGCGGCGCTCTCTGCATGCAAGGCCGACTTCCCCCTGCTCGCGCGCGAGGTCCACGGGAAGCCCCTGGTGTACCTCGACTCTGCGGCCACATCTCAGAAACCCGAGAGCGTCCTGGACGCGATGGACGCGTACTACCGCGAGACCAACGCCAACGTGCATCGCGGCGTCTACGAGCTCGCCGCGGAGGCCACCTCCCGCTTCGAGGCCGGCCGCACGGCGTTCGCGAAACTCGTAAACGCGCCTCGTGAGGGATGCATCTTCACCAAGAACGCGACCGAGGCAATCAACCTCGTCGCCTGGGCATGGGGGGTCCGCACGCTTCAGGCCGGCGACGAGATCGTCATCACGGAGATGGAGCACCACTCCAATATCGTCCCTTGGCAGCTCGTCGCCCAGATCACGGGAGCCACCGTCCGTTTCGCGTCCGTCACCGCCGACGGCCTCCTCGACATGGAGGACCTGGCTGGGCTGATTGGCAATCGCACGAGGATGGTCGCGGTCGTTCATGTGAGCAATGTGCTCGGGACGATCAACCCCGTCGCGCGCATCGCCGAGATGGCGCATTCAGTCGATGCCTACTGTCTGATCGACGCGACTCAGAGCGTGCCCCACATGCCGGTCGATTTCGCGGCGCTCGGCGTGGATTTCCTCGCGGGGACCGGCCACAAGATGCTCGGCCCGACGGGCATCGGGGTCCTGGTCGCGAAGCCGGAGATCTTGGAAGAGATGGAGCCTTTTCTCGGCGGCGGCGAGATGATCTCCGACGTCCGGAAGGACGGCTCTGACTGGAATGAGATCCCACACAAGTTCGAGGCCGGTACGCCGCCGATCGCCGAGGCCGTTGGTCTCGCGGCAGCAGCCGACTATCTGATGGACATTGGGATGGACCGGGTGCGGGCGCACGAGCGGGAACTTGCCGGCTACATGCTCGAGGCCATGTCTGAGATTCCCGATATCTCGATTTTTGGTCCTCGCGACCTCGATGTGCGTGGGGCGGCCGTGAGCTTCGCGCTCCCTGATATCCACCCTCATGACATCGCACAACTCGTTGATCAGCACGGGGTATCGGTACGTGCGGGACACCACTGCGCGAAGCCGTTGATGCGCTGTCTCGGCGTGCCGGCAACAGCGCGGGCGAGCGCTCACATCTACAACAGCCCAGAGGACATCGACGTCCTCGTCGAGGCAATCGGTGCGGCCCGCAGCTATCTAGCGGGCTAGCCCTCAGAGCCGGCGGGGACGAACTTCGGGCCACCTCGCCGGGTGTGGCTCTACAATCCGGGGCGTGGGATCAATCGACTCTCTGTACCAGGAGATCATCCTGGATCACTTTCGTGCGCCACGAGGCGAGGGAAGCCTCGATGCGCCGACCGCCTCGGTCGACAGCAATAATCCGCTCTGCGGCGACGAGGTGCACCTCGAGGTACGCGTCGAGGACGGCAAGATCGCGGAGCTCGCCCACAGCGGTCAGGGATGCTCCATCTCTCGCTCCTCGACCAGCATGCTCGCCGAGGAAGCGGTGGGGCTCGAGGTCGGCGAAGCGCTTGAGCGCATCGAGTACTTCCGCCTGATGCTTCATGGCGATGCCGAACCGGATGAGGACCGTCTTGGCGATGCTGTGGCCCTCGAGGGGGTCGCGAAGTTCCCGGCGCGCGTAAAGTGCGCGCTACTTGGCTGGCTGGCGCTGAAGGAAGCGCTGATGACGAATGCTGAAGGAGGCGCCAATGGCCACCGATGAAGAGATCCACTCCGCCATGAAGCAGGTGGAGGACCCGGAGCTCGGCGTGAACGTCGTCGATCTCGGGTTGCTCTACGGCGTCGAACAGGATGACGAGGGCAACGTTCGGCTGAAGATGACGCTCACCTCCATGGGCTGCCCGCTGACCGAGCAGATCATGGGCGACTGCCAGGCGGTGGTCGGGCCGCTCGAGGGCGTGAAGAGCGTGGACGTCGACTGGGTCTGGGACCCGCCATGGACGCCCGAGAAGATGACCGAAGAGGGTCGCTTCATGATGAAGGTCATGGGCTTTGGCTGAGTCGGCCGCCCCAGATCGTCCGCTTACTCTCGAGGAGAAGAAGGCTGCTGCACGCGCGCGGGCCAAGGCCGCCCGACAAGCGCAGAGCGGCGGAGCTGAGGCGCTGGTCGAGATCACTTCGACCGCAGCCGCGTACATCACGAAAACCGCCTCCGAGCAGGGAAAGCAGCAAGGCGTACGCCTTCGCATCCTCGCTGGCGGCTGTGCGGGGCTGGAATACAACCTCGACCTCTTGGCTCAGGACGAGCAGGCCGATCCCGGCGAGCGCGAGATCCAAAGCAACGGCGTGCGCCTCTTGATGGACCTCAAGAGCGCCATTCATGTGGCCGGATCGAAGATCGACTACGAGGACGGGCTGCTACGACGCGGCTTCCGGATCTCGAACCCCAACGCCACGAGCACCTGCTCCTGCGGCGACAGCTTCGGCTCCTAGGCACCGACCAACCGGCCCTTAGTCGCGCCGTGGGTCACGAGAACGCGGCGCCCTACTTCGTCCTCGGTCGTCAGGATGCCTCCGGCATCCA
>CAMYIK010000210.1 GCA_947258365.1 uncultured Thermoleophilia bacterium
AGCGTGACGATCCCCCCTGGGGGAAAGGCCTGGGCACCGACACCGGGGGGAAGGTCGATGTACTCCTCCAGCATGTCGAGCTGCGCGGAAAAGTACGGCGATGAGGCCCGGGGGGCCCAAACGGTGGCGCCGAGCCGGCCGCCGGGACGGGTCACCCGCCGCATCTCGGCCAGACCCACGACCGGGTCGGGGAAGAACTGCACACCCTGCTGACAGACCACCGCGTCGAACGTCGCGTCGGAGAACGGAAGCTTGGCAGCACTCGCTTCGTGCCAGTCGACACGCGCACCGATTGATTCGGCCGCCGCTCGTGCACGGACCAGCATCTGAGGGTTGACGTCCAGCGCAGCGACGTAGCCCTCGGGACCAATGGCATCGGCAGCCGCCCTGGCGACGAAGCCGGTACCGCAGGCGACGTCAAGGTAGCGCTGGCTCGGTGCAGCGGTCGCCGCGACCAGCGCAGCGACGAATGGGTGCATCACGGGCGCGACGTAGCGCTCGTAGTTGTCGGGCGCAGCCTTGTCCAGCTGGAAGCCGGAGCTCTCTGCCTCGTCCAGGGCATTCACGCGCTCAAAGCCCATGCTCACGATGCCACCATCCTGCAATCGACCCTCGCCACCGACGACGCACGCCTCGGCTCGCCAGTTCGGACCACGTTCTCACGGCAATCCTGAACGCGACCTGCACAGGGGCGGCGGCGCGATGCCGGGTCCGACGACTAGATCGAGGCGCAACTCGCCGTGTTGCTCTCTCCGTCGGCTCCGAGCCAGCCGGAATCCCCTGTTCTGCCCGCGACGAGGAAATCGGAAGACACGCAGGATGCCCTCTCTTGACGGGCCTCCTCGTGTCGAGCGGCAGGGCGGCAACGCGGTGGCAATGGACCGGCCCTAGCCGGCAGAGGAAATCCGCGGCTGCCGAAGCCCGGAAGCCGCATCCAAGCCGCCTTCGGGTGACTGGCCGAGACTCTCCGCAGGATCCGCCGCGTACTCGTAATGAGGGGGTCAGCGGTTCGAGTCCGCTCATCGGCTCTCGCGAAAGGCCTGCGAGATGAGGTTTTCTGCCTCTTGCTGGCGCGTTTAGGACCCTCGGGATCCGTCAGCTGGCAGCGGAAGTGGGAACAGCCGGCGCCCTACGGCGGGCCTCTAGGCGAGAACTCTTGGGAAGCGCTTTGAGGCAGAGTGCCAGTGGCAGCTCAAACCGAGGCCTCCACTGGCACTGGCGCCTCAAAGGCGCCTTTCGGACTGATCGGTCCTAAGCGGCCGGAACGATGGGCTCCCCGAGGCCCTCAGGCATGATCTCGCCGAACAAGGCAATGATCTCCTCGCTGTAGGGGCTGGACCCTGTGGTGGATGACCAACCGCCATCGACCGTCAGCACTGAGCCAGTCATATAGCTCCCCGCATCGGAGGCGAGGAGAAGCAGCGGACCGGCGAGCTCTTCCTGATCGCCGACTCGGCCAAGCGGCGTCTGTTGCTCCACTCGCTCGAGCCACAAAGGGATGCCGAGGAAATCATCGGTCATTTCGCTGTGAAACCAGGCGGGGGCGATGGCATTCACCCTCACTCCGCGATCGGCCCACGATGCTCCAAGCCCTTGGGCGATCTGGATCTGTGCGGCCTTCGAGGCGCAGTAGGCGGGGGAGAAGTTGCGGTGTCCAGACACACCGGCGACCGATGCGATGATGATGATCGAACCGCTGCCGGCCGCGAGCATCCGCCGACCCGCGGCGCTGGCGCAGTTGTAGGTGCCCGCGACGTTCGTGTTGATGCCCGCGGCGAAGGCCTCTGGCGGCATCTTCTCTGGCTGAGGGGCGCCCTCTGCAATCACGCCAGCGTTGGCGACGAAGACGTCGATCGCCCCGAACTCGTTCACCGCCGTGTCACACATCGCCTCGATCTGATCGGGCTGGGTGATGTCGCATGGTGTGATCAAGGATCGCGTCCCCTGGGGAAGCGCGGCTTGTACCTCTCGAAGGCGATCCTCTCGGCGGGCCGCGAGCACAATGTTCGCGCCGTTGGTGGCAAGCGTGTTCGCGAACATCACGCCAAGGCCCGAGGACGCGCCCGTGACAATGGCGGTTTTTCCTGAAAGGTCGAACAGCGAAGTCGCGTCGAGTTGACTACTAGCCATGAAGATCTCCTCGTCTGAATCTGGACTTAATGCACCCCATGGGGGCGCCTCCGCAAGAGCCGCCCGGCCCTCCTAACGCGGCGGTCGAGTCGGAATGGCATGTGCGCACGGCGTGAACTACCGACGCAGGCCCCACGAACGCGGTGACCTACGGCTAATCCGGCCTGCGCCCGAAAGCAGCCCATGAGCGAAACCCTCGCTAGGATCCCGGCGGCCGGTACAGGACCTGCCGCCCAATCGCGTCGTCGAGCTGTTCGGGCGTAAGGAGTTTGACCGTCTCGACCGTGGCGCCCCCGGCGGCGCTGACTCTCATCGCCAAACCTGCCGCGGCCTCGTCATCCGGCATGTCGCAGATCACATAGAGGTCGGTGTCGCCCATGGCGTAGTGGATGGACTCGACGGTGCCGCCGACGCTGGCGGCCAGGTCGTTGATGGCGGCCACGCGACTCGTGGCGCCCTTGGCGACGAGACCCTGCAGGCCGGCGTGGGTGTAGTTGGCCTTGAACAAGAACTTCGGCATCTCGACTCTCCTCGTGAGGTTGACTGCAACCCTTAGGCGGCACCGACCTGATGCCAGGTCTTCAATCGATCGAAGTAGTACGTCAGCCTGGCCAGAGTGCCGTCGTCGTAGTGGGCGACCATCACCGCCTCGGTTTGAACCGGATTCCCCGTGGGCGGGATCTCTCGGCCATCAGCAGTCACGAACGGCCCGGTGTGGGTCGCTTCGACGGTGACCCCCCGCAGACGGTGTTGACCGACGGGGAACGCTGTCTTCCAGGTCTTGAGGATCTCGATGCACCCGTTGCCGTTGCAGTGCGCCCGCTACCTGGCTCTTAATGGCGACGGAGTCCGGAAGGAGCTCCTCCAACCGATCCCAGTCACCGGCCCTGAATGTCTTCATTAGCGCCATGAAGTGTTGCTTCTCGTGCTCAAGGTGTTCTTCCTTGGCCTGGCGCTCGATAGCTCCGGTTGGGGGCGACGGATTTGCGAAGTTCCCACAGCGTCGCCGGCATCGATACCTCGTGCCCACGAATTCGCAGAAAATGGAAGATCCTGTTTGCGGCTCCTGAGTCGCCAGGGCTGGGCACACCGAGGCCCGGCGCTTCCAGGTGTGGGGCCCAGTCGCGTGATCGGGGCTCGTGGGCGGTCTCTCGGTCCCCGGAGGCGACCTCGCTGCGCGGGTGACCAGCGGCGCGCCGACCTGTCGACGCCGGCCCGGATTCCATGGCGCCGTGGGGCCACACGTGGTCGGCCTGGCTGAGGGTGGCAACAGAACATCCCTGACTAGCTGCGAAGGGACTGGCTGAAAAGCTCAAAAAAGGTGCATGTAGCCCATGTTCGCGTGACAAACCGCGACCATCCGAAAGAACCGCCACTCACTCATAATGGAGGGGTCAGCGGTTCGAGTCGGCTCATCGGCTCTAAGGAGGACAGCGGCGCGGCCGCCAGGGACGCCTCCGCGACCGCGGGTCCCCGGGACAACATCCGAAACATCGTGCGCTCTCGGATATGGGACGAGCGAGTGGCCGAAAGCCATCGGTGGGCACTCCACGATCGTCGGCATCGCGACACAGCTCTCGTCAACCAGTCTTCAAGGGCACCCTCATGACCACCAATGCACTCGACTTCTCGCGGGAGACGGTCTCCATCTCGGACGACCGGCTCGCGCGGCTGCGCTATTTCAACCTGATGATGGGGGTGATCCATCTCATCTCGGGTGCGCTGATGGTCATCCTCGGAAACGACTTCGAGCTCGACATCAGCACGTTCAGCCTCAACGGCCCGCCGGGCACCCCGCTGTCTGAGGGAACCCTGAACTCCGTCATGGGAGTCCCGCTGGCGTGGGGCACGGCGGCCTTTCTCTGGCTGTCCGCGTTCTTCCACTTCCTGA
>CAMYIK010000211.1 GCA_947258365.1 uncultured Thermoleophilia bacterium
ATCTCAACGCCCGGATCCTCGGTGAGCTCCCCGGCCTCCTCGAGGCGACGACGCAGGCGCCGCACCTCGCCGCGGAGCTTGCCGCCGCGCTCGGCCCAGTAGTCGTCCCACGTACCGACCGTGTCGACCATCGGGCGGTCCGCGACCGTGCGGGTGGAGATGTTGTGGCCGCTCTGTCCGGCCGCCTCCGTCAAGGCCGTGACCGCGGCGGCGCCGCCGATCATGGGAGCCAAGACAAACGGACGGGCGTCAAGCTCCAAGGCGGCCGATGCGACTCGCGTCGCGGTGTTCGCGTCGGTCGCGATCAGGCCGAAGTCTTCCGCCTCGGCCATCCCGGTCGCTCGGCCATCGCTCTGTCGAGCCAACGGCATGACTCCGACCAGATCGGAGCCATCACGAACGGTGACGACCTCCATAGTGGCCTCGGGCGCATAGCAGCGCGCCCAGGCCTGCACGTACTCGGGGTACAGCGAAGGCGGGGTCTGAAGACGATCGGCGAGGGCGATCCACTCGCGCGTCAACTGCGCGTCGATCGCGGTTTCTGCTCCGCGACTCGACGACGATGGGGCCGGTGTCGAACTCATGTCTGCCACATGGGTACCAGCCGACCGGCGTCGCGCATACCCACTCTCGGTTAGCCCGCGCTCCCTACGCACAGATTCAGCGATACGCTGAACCCGTGCCCGAGCAGATCACGGTGACGGTGAAGCTCTTCGCCTCGATGAAGGAGGCCGCCGGCACGGGCCAGCTCGAGGTCAGCCTCGGTGCCGGGTCACCGGCCGGAGCTGTCTGGGGCCACCTCCCCGACGCCGTGCAGGACTTGGGGCTGCCTAAGGCCACCAGGTATGCGATCAACCAGCAGTGGACTCTCCCGGGGGCCGTTCTTCGCGACGGCGACGAGGTTGCGCTGATCCTGCCGGTCTCCGGCGGATGAGCGCGCTGCGCTCAGGGCCGCTTGACACCGCGGCGGCGCTCACCGCGGTCGTCTCTACCGATCACGGGGGCATCGCTCTTTTCGCCGGCACCACCCGGGCCGAACCTCGGCTGCGTGAGGTCGCGGCCATCGAGTACGAGGCGCACGAGGATCTCGCTGAGGTGGAGATCCAGCGGATTCTGGATGAGGCTCGTGACCGATTCGGCGCAATCGTCGTTGCCGAGCACCGCGTCGGTTCCGTCGCCACCGGTGAGCCAAGCGTCGTCGTGGCAGTCTCCGCCCCACACCGAGCGGAGGCGTTCGCGGCCTGCCGGTACCTGATCGACGAAATCAAGGATCGCGTGCCGATCTGGAAGCGGATGCACTACACCGACGGCGGCACGGAGTGGATCGACGGCACCGGCCACCGGACGGCTGGCCAGCCCACCGGGAGGGGCTAGCATTCCCCCGATGCCCGAGACACCGCAACCGGATGAAGAGCGTGATCCACAACCCCTGATCACCATCGAGCCGGGCGTGATCCAAGAGCCCGACATCGAGGAAGAGCTCTGGACGGATGAGTCGGGCGAGGACTACACCGGCTGGTTCTGTGTCGGCACCGATCCGTGGCCCTGTCCGGCGGACGGTTGCGCCTTTGTCGCCAACCACCTCACGGCTGCCCACTTGATCATTGTCTGGCCGGAAATGGACGATCCCAGCCTGCTGCGCCACAGCGCCGCGGCCCGGGACGTTAAGCGCAACCCGAAGGTAATGGAGTACGACCCGTCGATGGGGCCGGCGTGCTCGTACTACCAGTGGGAAGCCGCGGGCCACCCTGTGCACGCGGTGCGCTCCGACGGAGACGAGTCTGTCTACACGTAGGGGCGTCCCCGGTCCGGAATGGACTCGGGAGCTGCTGAGGGATCTTCGCTCGCGCCACTTCACGCCGATGGCGTGGATTGCGTTTCTCGTCGAGTCGTTCCGGCGCTCGTTCGAGGACGCACGTCTTCGCCCCGACCTGCTTCGTGAGGCCCTCATCTGGTCAGCGGCCGGAGGCGCGCTGTGGATCGGCCTCACCACACTGACTACGGATGCGCTTTGGGGCCTCGCCTGGTGGGCCCTGGTCGTCACGATGCTCCTTACCCATGTCGGGATGGTCGAGAGCGACGACGGCTCATACCGCGCGAGTCTGGGGGTGCCCAATGCGCTGACGGTGGCCCGGGCCTGGACGGTCGCCGCCTTGCCGCTACTGGTCGGCGCGCCGTGGGCGTTTGCCACCCTCGTCGCGGCCGCGACCGTCAGCGATGTGATGGACGGGTACCTCGCCCGAGCCGGAGCAGGTACCCGGCTCGGCGCGCATATGGACCACGGCGTCGACACCGCGTTCACCATCACCGCCGGTATCAGCGCCGCGGCAGCCGGATGGATTCCCTGGTGGCTGGCCTGGGTCGTCGTGGCGCGCTACGCCTTGCCCATCTTCGGCTTGGCCGTCCTCTACTTCTGGACCGCGACTCAGCCACCACGAGACGCGTTCATGCGCGGGCGCGTGCCCGGCGGCGTAGTGCTTCTTGGCCTCACGTTGGCCGCGCTGGATGCGACTCAACTCGTGGGCGCCGTTCTGATCGGAGTCGGCGCCATCATGGGTATCGCGACGCTTGCGGCATCGGGGATGAGATCAGTTCGGGTCGGTACCTGACGGCTTTTCCGAAGGCAGCAAAGACCGGCCGAGTGGGAAGAGTTTGAGGGCGGCCATCTGAAGGCCCATGCTGCCGGTGGGGTACGCGTGGATGGCCTGGGCGAGGCGCCCGGAAAAGCACTTGGTCTGCATGGCGAGCACCGCCTCGTGCAGGATCTCTCCGGCCGAGGCGCCGACGACCTGCGCACCCACGACCTGGCCGCCGCCGACGCGACCAAGAATCGGACGGCCCGCGGTGATCAGCTTGATGAAGCCTCGGGTCCTCCCGGCGACTCGAGCACGATCGATACGGCTCATCGGGATCTCGGTGACCTGGACCTTCTTGTGCTCCCGGCGGGCCTCCTCCTCGGTCAGCCCCACCCGCCCGACCTCAGGGTCCGTGAAGGTGACCCACGGCACCACCCGGTAGTCGGCCTTCTGCTTCTTACCTGCGGCGTTGCGTCCCGCGATAACTCCCTCATAGGCGCCGACGTGGGTGAATTGCAGTCCCCCGGTCACATCGCCGCAGGCGTAGATGCCATCGACGCTGGTTTGCATGCGCCCATCGACGGTGATGTAGCCCCGCTCAGTGGCCACCCCGATGTCTTCGAGCCCGAAGCCGGCGCTTCTGCCCGCACGGCCAACAGCGACCAAGACCGCGTCCGCGACGACAGCGCCGGGGCCGTCAGGGCCGTCGACCCGAATACGCACCCCGTCTCCGTCACGACTGACGCCGGTCGCCTTGGTCGACAACCGGACGTCGACTCCATCAGCGACAAGGGCGTCCAACACGACCTCCCCGGCGCGCGGGTCCTCGCGAGGCAGTAGCTGCTCCATCAGCTCGATCACGGTGACCTCGCTGCCGAGCTGCGCGAACGCTTGACCGAGTTCCAAGCCGATCGGTCCGCCACCGAGTACCGCCAGCCTTGAAGGCAATTCCTCGAGGTCGAAGATCGTGTCGTTGGTGAGGTACGGAACCGATTCCAGGCCGAGCCCGGGAGGGACGAAGGCATCGCTGCCCGTCGCGATGATCGCTTTCTCGAAGGCATGGCCCGTGCCATCAATCCGAAGCTCGCGCTTTGAGCTGAACCTCGCAACGCCGGTGAGGACCTCGATACCCGCCGCGGCCATGGTCTCGGCGGCGTCGTCGCGGCCGATGTCGGCAATCACACCTCGCACGTAGGCCATCGCCTGGCCAAAGTCGAGGCGCACATCCGAGGCATGAACGCCGAACCTGGCACCGTGGCGGGCATCGCGGAAACGGTGGGCCGCCTCGATCAGTGCTTTGCTCGGCACACAGCCGGTGTGGAGGCACTCGCCGCCCAACGCGCCGTCGCGCTCCACAAGCGCGACTCGTGACGCCCCCTCGGCGGCGGCT
>CAMYIK010000212.1 GCA_947258365.1 uncultured Thermoleophilia bacterium
GGCGGCCAAGGAGCGCATTCAGGGTTATCTGATCGCCGCGAGTTACGCCGAGGTCTGGCATGTGCTGAACGTTTGCGTCAAGGCGGAGCATCGGGGGGCCGGACATGGACGGGCGTTGCTGGATGAGCTCTTCGTACGTGGCGACGGCCACGCCCATCGAGGATTCACACTTGAGGTGCGGGTGAGCAACGGCCCGGCCATCCGCCTCTACCGCGAGGCGGGGTTCATCGACTACGGCGTGCGGCCCGGGTACTACTCCGACAATCGGGAAGATGCGTTGATCATGTGGCGGAGTGGGGCACCCGACTGATGCCTGAGAATCCCGTGATCCTCGCAATCGAAACGTCCTGCGACGAGACGGCCGCCGCGGTCGTTCAGGGGCGGACCATTTTGTCCACCGTGGTGGCGTCTCAGGCGGAGATCCATGCGCAATACGGCGGCGTGGTGCCCGAAGTCGCCGCGCGGCACCACATCGGAACGGTCAATGGTGTTGTAGACGCTGCGCTCGAGCAAGCAGGCGTTGGTCTCGACGACGTCGAGCGCATCGCCGTGACCCAGCGGCCGGGCCTGATCGGTGCGCTCTTGGTTGGTGTGGCGACAGCGAAGGCTCTGGCCTACGCGCGCCGATTGCCGCTCACCATGGTCGATCACCTCCATGGTCACATCCTGGCCACCTGGCTGGACCCCGTCGCGCTGGATCCGCCGTTCGTGAGTCTTGTCGCCTCGGGCGGTCACACCCGTCTGGATCTTGTTCAGGATCCAGGTAGCCCACAGCTACTTGGCCAGACCCTCGACGATGCGGCGGGCGAGGCCGTGGACAAGGGTGCCCGCACTATCCCGGAGGTCCGGCTTTGGATCGTTTGGCGCGGGCCGGTGACGAGACCGCTTTTGACTTTCCCATTGGACTGCAAGGCCGGGGCGGATTCGATTTCAGCTTTGCCGGAGTCAAGACGGCGCTGCTCTACAAGGTGAGGGACTTGGGCGACCTTGATGAGGCGGTTCGGGCCGATCTGGCGGCGTCCTATCAGGAGGCCATCATGCGACCCTTGGCCGATCGCTTGATTGAGGCAGCCATGCAGCACGATGTGGCGGCAGTGACAATTGGTGGCGGTGTCGCTGCAAACAGTCGGTTACGCGCGCTCGTAGAAGACGCCGCGGCGTGCAATGGTCTGCAAGTTGCCATGCCTGATTTCTCACTTTGCACCGACAACGCCGCGATGATCGGCGCCGCCGCACAGTTCACGCCTGTCGTCGCCTATCCGGACTACATCGGGATGGATGCCATCGCCACGGCGCCTCCGGGCGGGATCGCCGCATGAGACGCGCTCGGCGCTGGTCTCGGAGGGCGGGGGTCGCTGCCGCGGCGACATTGTTGGTCTCGACGCCGATCGTTGCCGCGGATGAAACAGCCCCGGGCACGGCGGTTCCCGAGCTGAAAGCCCTTGCGTCGGCGGCGGCGTGGCACGACGTCCTGGAGGCCTACCGAACGCCTGAGCTGCCGCCCCCGAGCGACTCGGAGTCGGTGATCGTGATCTTCGACGAGCCCGCGGCGGGACGCGCGGCCCCGGGTGCTCGATCGGCTCGTGCGAGTGAGATCTCCCAGGAGCAACAGCAGCTCGAGCAGAGCATCGTCGGAATCGGTGGGGTGGTGAACTTCCGCTACCGGATGCTCATCAATGGGCTCGGCGTCAGGGTGCCAACGGGACGCATCGCCACGTTGGCTCAGCTCCCGGCCGTCAAGGCGGTCGTTCCGGTCTCGTATTTGGCGCCGGCTGCCGAGCCGACCGAGGTCACACCGAGCTCTCCCGTCGTTGCGGCCGCGCAACCAGCCGCACTGGGCCCGGCGCATGTCGCGCTGATCGATGGTGGCATAGACCCGACCCACCCCTGGCTCGGCGGCGGCGTGGGGCCCACGTACCCGATCATCGGTGGCGCGGACCTGGTGGAACGCGACGGCTCCCCGATTCTGGCAACCGAGAACGCCGAGTTTGAGCCTCACGGCACCCAGATGGCCAGCATCATCCTCCGCTCGAAGGCGTTGGCGGATCTCCCGCCAGAGCAGCGTCCGCGCCTGCTCGCGTACCGGGTGGTGGCCGCTGAACAGGTCGACGGGCGCATCCGGCCTCTCGCACGCACCGATCGGGTACTCGCCGCGATGGAGCGCGCGATGGACCCCGATGGCAATGGTTCGGTGCAGGATGCGCCGCAGGTGCTCGTGCTCGGTCTTGCGCGAGGTTTTGACGGTGGTGGGTATGACCCCGTGAGTGCGGCAATCGATGCCGCGGATCGCCTCGGCACAGTCGTGGTTGCGCCCGCAGGAAACGACGGGCCGACCTTCTCGCGCTCAGGGTCGATTGGCGGTCCGGCCGCAGCGCGCGGTGCGCTGGTTGTTGGCGGAGTGAGCGCCGGGCGCTCAGCGCGAACGGCTCACCTGCAGGTGCAGATCGGTGGGGCGCAGGCGCGGACCGACCCGCTGCCTTTGATCGGTGGAACGCTGCCGAGAACGCCACTGGCGGTACGCATGGTCGAGGCCGATGGTCTGCTGGTGCAGGGCGACAGCGGTGATGAGTACACGGACGAGCAGGGGCAAAGCCTGGTGTCCGGCCGCTTGGCGGTGGTTCTTCGTGGCGGGGGCTCGCTGAGGGAAAAGGCCCGGTCGGCCGCCACCGCGGGCGCCGCGGCGTTGGCTATCTGGGATCAGCAGGGCTCGGGCGTGTTTCCCGGCCTCGCCGAAGGCGCCGACTGGCCGCTGCCGATCGTGGGAATGGGCCCGCGCCAGGGGGCCGCGTTGAGGGAGCTGCTTGCGGGTCCGGAGTCGATCAGGGTGAACTTCCTCGAGCGCCCCCAGGCCGATGTTCCGCGAGATGTCGCGAGTTTCTCTTCCCGCGGGCCTACAGGCGATGGCCGTGGTGCGCCTCACCTTGTGGCTCCGGCCGTGGGCGTGGAAGCCGCTTTCCCGGGGCAAGACGCACCGCGGGTTGCCCGGCTGACCGGCACCAGCGCAAGCGCGGCAGAGGCTGCGGCTCGAGCTCTGAGGATCAGAATTGATCGCCCCGAGCTCCGGCCGGCTGATGTGAAGAGCCTCATGGTTGCCAACGCGCGGCGACTACCGGGCGGTGGTACACGCGATCAGGGAGCCGGCGTGTTGAGTGAGGCCGCCGCGGGACGAGTCGTGATCTCTCCGGCGATCATCACCACAACGATCGATCCGAGTGGGCGAGTGATCGCGGACATTCGCATGCGTTCGCTGTCAGGCGCGGCACGTTATTCGCTGAGCCTCCAGACCCCGGGCGGTGAGTCCGTGAAGGTCGGTCCGGCACGCCGAATTGGCCCTGGTTTCGCAACGGCTCGGCTCAGGCTGGGCGTTCGGGCTGAAGCGGGGGACGATCTCGGGGAACTGGTGGTGCGCGACGGCAATGAGCGCATCGTTGGGCGCGCGCCGGTCGTCTTCGAAAAGCCTGTTCAGGTGGGAAAGAACTTCGTACGAGCACCTGTGGTGCGCGTAAAGGGTGGGGTCGGCCAGGTCGCGCTCAAGATCGGGGGCCAGGCCGTCGGTGACAATCGACTGCGGGCCGTGCGCCTCAACGCAGTGAAGATGTGGCTGGTCCCCGCCGGCGGGGGTACGCCGCTCTTGGTCTCGGGGGAGAAGGAGCCGGCCGATTGGCCCGCGGGCGACTACCGCTTCCTTTTGAGTCGGCGGCTGGCCGACGGCACCCCGCTTCCCAGCGGCAAGTTCCGCCTCCGCGTCACGGCCAGGGGGCCGGATGGTTCCTCGCTGAGTGCCTCCAGTAAGGCGTTCTCGCTTGGTTCTTGACGTTTTGGCTTTGCGCCTGTGGTAGGCCAGCCGGTAGTTTGGGATCTCCGGTCACAAACTTCGTGAAGCGGCATGGACGATCCCGACTCCCAGTTGACCCTCGGTGTGGCCTCGCGGCTGTCCCGATATCTCCAGGTG
>CAMYIK010000213.1 GCA_947258365.1 uncultured Thermoleophilia bacterium
TCGGCGGCTTCTCGATGATGGCGATCTGCTACTGGTTCGCGGTGCGCTACGACCTGCCACGGGAGGAGGGCTTCGAGCTGCGCCGCGTTTGGCGCGCCGGCCGCGAGGCGCTGTGGGCGCTGAGCTTGCCGCTGATCATCCTCGGCGGCATCTTCGGCGGGATCGTCACCGCCACCGAGGGCGCCGGGCTGGCCGTGGTGGCTGCGCTGTTTCTCGGCTTCGTGGTCTACCGCGAACTCGACCTAGCACACTTCTACGCCGCGCTGGTCGACGGCATCGTGCAGACCGCCGTGGTGATGCTGCTGGTTGCGACCTCGGCAGTGCTCGGACTCTATCTCACGCAGATCGAACTGCCACAGAACTTCGCGCGCTGGATCACCGAGCTGACCGACGACCGCGTGCTCGTGCTGATGATGCTCAACGTCATGCTGCTCGTGCTGGGCATGTTCCTGCACGGCGCGGCGGCGATCATTCTGGTAGTGCCAATCGTGCTGCCGCTGATCACCGAGATCGGCATCGACCCTGTGCACTTCGGCATCATCCTCACGCTCAACATCGCCATTGGCCAGCAGACGCCTCCGGTGGCGAGCGTACTGGTCACCGCGTGCTCCATCGCCAAGACCGACATCTGGGCGACCACACGCACCAACCTACCCTTCATCGGCATCCTTGTCGCTGTCTTGATGCTGGTGACCTATGTGCCGTTCGTACCGATGACGCTGGTCGATTACTTCTACCGCTGACGCGCCCTGGGAGGGGCAACGATGAGCAAAGTTAAAGCCGTCCGCACGCGGGTCTGGAACTGGACGGGACCAACGGTTCCGCCACAGGCGAATTTCTGCACCAACGCAAGCGATGCGCTGTTTGAGCGTGGCGACGCGATGACCAGCTTCCGCTTTCACCAGTGGCTGACCTGCGAGGTCGAAGCCGACAGCGGCGAGATCGGCATCGGCAACGCGGCGCTGGCGCCGACACTGGTCAAGCATGCCATCGACGAGCACTACTCGCCGCTGGTGATCGACGAGGATCCCTTCGACTATGCCTACCTGTGGGAGAAGATGTACCGGCGAACGCTCGCCTGGGGCCGCAAGGGCATTGGCATGATCGCGATCAGCGCGGTCGACATCGCACTATGGGATCTAATGGGTAAGCTGGTCGGCAAGCCGGTGTTCAAACTCCTCGGCGGACGCACCAAGGAGAAAATTCCAGTCTACTACTCCAAGCTCTATGCCGACTCCGTGGACGCCATGCAGGCCGAGGCGCAGGCCGCCGTCGATGCCGGCTACCAGGCGATGAAGTCGCGCTTCGGCTTCGGACCGAAGGACGGCATGGCCGGCATGCGCGAGAACCTCAAGCGCGTGGCGGCGGTGCGCGAAGTCATAGGCTGGGACCGCGACCTGATGCTCGAGGCCTACATGGGCTGGAACCTCGACTACACCCGCCGCATGCTGCCCAAGCTGGAGCCCTACGAGCCACGCTGGCTGGAAGAGCCGGTGATCGCCGACGATATCCATGGCTACGCCGAACTCAACCGGGGACCGATCCCCATCTCCGGAGGCGAGCACGAATTCTCCCTGTTCGGCTTTCGCCAACTGCTCGACCTGCGTGCGGTCGGCGTCATCCAGTACGACACCAACCGCGTCGGCGGCATCACCGCCGCGCAGAAGATCAATGCGCTCGCCGAGGCCTATCAGGTGCCGGTCATCCCCCATGCCGGTCAGGCCCACAACTATCATCTGACCATGGCGAACGCGAACTGCCCAATGTCGGAGTACTTCCCGGTTCACGACGTCGAGATCGGCAATGAGCTTTTCTACTACATTTTCTCCGGCGACCCGGCGGCCGAGATCGGTTTCCTCGACCTGGACGAACACAAGCCCGGTCTCGGCATCGATATCAGCGACCAGCACCTCGCCCACTTCGAGGTGCTGGAATGAAGATACGCCCCTACTCCGGCGTCTGGCCGATCGCACCGACCCCCTTCCATGAGGACGGCACCCTCGACCTCGACAGCATGCGCCGTGTGCTCGACTGCATGGTCGACCAGGGTGTCACCGGCATCTGCATCCTCGCCAATTACTCCGAACAGTTCCTGCTCGCCGATGCCGAGCGCGAGACGCTGACCCGGCTGTGCCTTGAACACGTCGCCGGACGGGTGCCGGTTATCGTCACCGTCAGCCACTTCAGCACCGACATCGTCGTAGCCCGCGCGCGCCAGGCGGCCGGGCTCGGCGCCGCCATGCTGATGATGATGGCGCCTTACCACGGCGCGCTCATGAAGGGCACGGCGGAGCAAACCTTCGAGCAGTTCGCACGTGTCGGTGAAGTCGGGTTGCCGATCATGGTTCAGGACGCGCCGTTGTCGGGTGTCGACCTGCCGGTGCCGCTGCTCACGCGTATGGCGCGCGAAATCGACATGCTCAAGCTGTTCAAGATCGAATGCGCCGGCGCGGCGGCAAAGCTGCGCGCGTTGATCGCCGCTGGCGGCGACGCCATCGAAGGTCCGTTCGACGGCGAGGAAGGCATCACGCTGCTGGCCGATATGGATGCGGGCGCCACCGGAAACATGTGCTCGGCGCTGATACCCGATCTCATCGGCCCGGTGGTCAGCGCGCACCTTGGGGGAGACCGCCTTGCCGCAGTCGCCGACTACGCGCGCATCCTGCCGCTCATCAACCACGAGAACCGGCAATGTGGATTTCGAGCCGCGAAGGCGTTGCTGGCCGAAGGCCGCGTCATCCGCTCGGACGTCTGCCGACACCCCATCGCGCCGCTCGACCCCTACAGTCGCGCCACGCTGCTGGAACTGGCACGCCCCCTCGACCCGGTCGCCTTGCGCTGGGGGCACTGAACCGATGGCCAGCCCGAAAGCGCGCGAGCAACTCGAGAATGAAGACGTTCGCCTCGAGCGCGTCGGCCGGCCACTGGCCGAGGAAGCCGCCGACGTTCTGCGCGATCTCATCCTGCTGGAGAAAATCGCCCCAGGCGCCGCCATCCCCGAGCGCGATCTCGCGGATGTGCTCGGCATCAGCCGCACGCCGCTGCGTCAGGCGATGCGCATCCTCGAGATGGAGGGTCTGGTGAAGTATTCGGCTACGCGCCGACCGCGGGTCGCCGATCCTTCCATCGACGAACTCTCGCAGAGTCTTTCGGTGCTAGGCGCGCTCGAGGCTCTGGCCGGTCGCGAAGCCTGCGTCAACGCCACCGCCAAGGAGGTAGCGCGCGTCAACAGCCTCAATCAGATAATGCTCGACACCTCGGAGAACGCGGATCCACTTAGGTTCTTTCGCACCGACATGGAGTTCCACCGCACCATTGTCGTAGCCTCGCGCAACGAGCCGCTGCTGGAAACCCACGCGCGCTACAACGCGCGCCTGTGGCGGGCGCGTTTCATCTCGTCGCGCAGCCGACCAGACCGTCGCGGCACACTCGACCAGCACAGCGACATCGCCGCCGCACTGACCCGACGCGATGCCGACGCCTGCGCCGAGGCGCTACGCCAGCATCTCAGCACCACCGTCGTCAACATTCGCAAGACATGCGCCCACACAAGCGCCACCAACGAGGACCAATGTCGATGAAACCACGGATCGGGATCATCCCGGGAGACCCGAGTGGCATCGGGCCTGAACTGGTGGCGAAGCTGCTGAGCAGAGCGGACGTGCGCGACAACGCCGATGTGCTGCTCATCGGCGATGATCACGTGCTGGAACTAGGCCAGCACCAGGCGGGCGTTTCGTACGCTCGCACGGCCTGCGATCCGCGCATCGACCAGTGGACCGCGCTGACGGCGTTCGCCTGGCTGCCCACCGCAACCATCGACGTGCAAGCCGTCGAAATCGCCCAAGCTACGGAAGCCTCCGGGCGCTCGGTGCTGGCAACGCTAAGCCTCGCCCTCGACCTGGCCCGCGAGCAG
>CAMYIK010000214.1 GCA_947258365.1 uncultured Thermoleophilia bacterium
TCTCGACGAACGTCAAGGAGCGCCTCGACTTCTCCTGCGCGATCTTCACCTCAGAAGGCGACCTGGTGGTGAACGCGCCGCACATTCCCGTTCATCTCGGTGCGATGAGCGAGTGCGTGAAGCGGCTGATCGAGGACGTGCCGCAGATGCAGCCTGGCGAGGTCTACGTGACCAATGATCCCTTTCGTGGCGGCAGCCACCTGCCAGATGTGACCGTTGTGACGCCGGTCTTTGCCGATGATGCCGAGCCTGAGGCCGGACCGATCTTCTTCACGGCCAGTCGGGCGCACCACGCCGAGATTGGAGGGGTCACGCCCGGCTCCATGCCGCCCTTCTCCACGACGCTGGCCGAGGAGGGTGTTCTGATCCAGCACTTCCGCTTGGTGAAAGACGATCAGTCCAGCGAGTCCGATCTCCACGACCTCCTGAGCGACGCTCCTTTTCCGTCGCGTTCGGTGCACGAGAACATCGCCGACATCAACGCTCAAGTGGCCGCCAATCAGGCCGGGGTCACTCAGCTGCTCGAGATGGTGGCCAAGTACGGGCTTCGCGTCGTTCACGCATACATGGATCACATTCAGCGGGCAGCGGAGAACAAGACCCGGTCCGCGCTCCTCACGATCGACGAGGGGCAGCATCACTTCGCGGACCAGCTGGAGGATGGATCGACCATCCGCGTGGCGATCACCGTGCGCCACCGTGAGCGCAACGAACGCAAGGAGGGGGAGGCGACGATCGACTTCACTGGCACCGACCCGGTGATCGAGGGCAACCTCAACGCCAACAGCGCGATCGTGTCAAGCGCGGTGATCTACTGCTTTCGCTGCCTGATCGACGAGGACATTCCGCTGAATGCGGGCGTGCTCGTACCGCTCGAGATCACCTTGCCGCCGGACTGCCTGCTGAATCCCGTACCCCGGTCGGACCCTGCCGATTCTCCCGCGGTGGTGGGCGGCAATGTCGAGACCTCTCAGAGGATCGTCGACGTGGTTCTCGGGGCGCTTGGCGTGGTGGCCGCAAGTCAGGGCACGATGAACAACTTCATCTTCGGACGCTCGGCCTCCGGTGACCGCCCCGGCTTTGGCTACTACGAGACGATCTGCGGCGGCGCCGGCGCCGGGCCGACGTTCGACGGCGCCGATGCCGTGCACACCCACATGACCAACACCCGCCTGACCGACCCCGAGGTGCTCGAGGATCGCTACCCGGTCAGACTACGCCGCTTCGAGATCCGCCACGGATCCGGCGGCGCTGGCGCGCACCGTGGCGGGGACGGCATCGTCCGCGAGATCGAGTTCCTGGAGCCGCTCGAGGTGTCGCTGCTGACCTCGCGCCGCAACAGCCGGCCTTACGGCCTCGACGGTGGGCAGCCGGCAAGAGCGGGCCGCAACCTGCTGAACCCTGACTCGCCTTCGGCTAAGGAGCTTCCGGGCGCGGCGCTGGTCGAGGCGCAGCAGGGCGACGTGCTGCGGATCGAGACCCCGGGCGGCGGCGGCATGGGCTCAGCCTGAGCGGGACTCGCGACGGTCGCTCGCGCGCACGAGCCACCACGCGAGCAGGGCCAGCCAGCCCATCATCAACGCGGCGAGCACTCGTTGCGGCAGGCCGACCGGGCCGCCCTCGGGCACGGCGATCGTTGCCACGCGGAAGACGACCAGGGCGATCGCGAAGCCGAGCGTCGGCCGCGAGAGGGCCCGCCAGGAGGGCGCGGCAGCGAAGACGCGCCACAGCAGAAAGGCAGCGATGATCACGCTGAGGAACAGGGTGGAGCTGGCGAGGTCGTGCACCAAGCCGGTGGCGGTCGTCTCGACCTCGCCGGCGGCGTCCTCGGTATCCGTCTCGAAGATGCCGGCAACGATGAACCCGACCCCCGTAACTGCCACCCCCAGCGCCCCGGCGGCGGCCTGCTTGTCCCGCGGCAGCGACCGCCACAGGCCCAAGGCGATGGCGAGCGCGCCGAGCCCCGAGGCGACGAACACCGACCGCATCAGCCAGCCGTAGTCGCCCAGGGCGTACTCGCTGAGGAAGTCGTCCACCGGGTCGAACTCGGTGTCGAGCAGATGGAGCGCCGCTACGGCGACGGCGGAGTAGGCGACGGACAGCAGGCCAAGGGACCCCAGCTGTTCAACGGTCGGAAATGACGCGCGAGGTGCATTCGCTGGCCGTGTCACGTTGCTCCTGGGTCGTCCATCGCAACCGTGTGGACTGCAGGCCTGGCCGGCAAGATCCCGTGCGCCCAGGCGTCGAGAATCCTAAGCTGTGATGGAGACCGTCCCGTTTGCGATCGCCTCCCGGTCGGTCCGGGAGCTACGGCCTCGAGGGCGAGGTGATTACGTTGTCCCAGGACTGGATCAGACGTTTTCAACAGTTCTCGATGACGCTCGACTCCGTCGATGGAGAGCTCTTCGAGAACGTCAAGGATGTCGTAGAGACGTATGCGACCAGAACGCTCGGCGCGTGCTTCTTCCGGGTCTTGCTGGATGGCTTCAGCGTTCAGACCGACGAGGGAGACGAGCCGGCGCTGAGCACGATCTGGTCGAGTGGCAAGGGCAAGATGGGAGACGTGCAGATCTCCGACGCCGAAGGCAACTGCACCAGCCAAACGACCTATGCCTATCAGCGCCGCCGGAGGCTATGGATAACCGATCGCGACGGCGATCGCCTCGCTCAGTGGTCGCAGGCATCCGACCGTCTCGTGGAGCACTGGGTCAACGCGGTCGACCTGCCGCCCTACAAGGACTACGGAGAGGGAAGGGCCAGGACGTCGGTGATCCTGCCCCTCGAGTACGGAGAGCGGATCTTCGGCGTGATGGACCTCGAATTCCGTGCCCATCTGACCCCCTCGGAGCGCGCGAAGTCATCTCTAGGCGCCCTCGCCGGTTCGCTCGCGCGAATCGTCTGGCTCTACGAGACGCATCGAACCAAGCTCGAAGACACGCGCGATGCCCTTCGTGAGCTGCAGTCGGGCTACGTCGTCAAGGAATCCCCGCTCGAGGTCAATCGGGTCTTCCTCGCCACGTCGTCCCGCGCGGATCCTGCAGTTACGGAGGTGCTCGAGAGCGTCCTCAACGAGTTCGACGGTGTTTTCGAGGTCGAGTATTGGCGGGGGATGCGCTCGTCCGGGAGCATCAGCGAACAAGTGCGGGCTTCGATTGCCGGCTCGGACTTCGGCGTCTGCTAGATGTCAGAGCCGGTCCCGGGCGGCTCGCCTGCGGACTCGTCGAGGTTCGAGGACAATCCGAATGTTCTGTTCGAAGCGGGGATGTTCCAGATGCTGCATCAGCTTCGCGACGATCCCGCAGACTCGGAGGTGGCGCGATGGATACCGGTTCGGGAGGCCGAGGAGCTCACCACCGATATTCCCTTTGACTTCGCCGCTGATCGCATCGTGATCGTGCCGCGTGAGTCTGACTCGGGTCAGGTGGACCCGCAGGCACTCGCTGGGGCGCTGCGCGACGCGGTCTCCGAACTCACACAGCTGCTCGGCATCGAGAGCTGATTCACGGGCTCCATCGCGAGCTACGCCGGAGGCCCTTTCTCCGGCGACCGCTGTGGGACACCATCCACGCCGTGCGCCTCATCCTCACGGGCTCGTGGGCGCGGCGGGCATCTCAGGGCATGCCGGCGCGCCGCCGGTATCGACGCCGATGTGGCGCTCACGCTCCTCGGGGGTGAGATTCCTGCCCGCCAGCGCGCAGGCGCTCTCGCGCCAGAGGCTCTCGGAGACGTCGATCAGGGACAGCGCGCCGCCGGCGGTGGTGACGGCGAGCCGCGACGCGTCCCACGCGGAAAGTCCGCGGGCCAGGAGGGCGCCGATCATCCCGGCCAGCACGTCCCCGGTCCCGGCCGTGGCCATTCCGGGGTTGCC
>CAMYIK010000215.1 GCA_947258365.1 uncultured Thermoleophilia bacterium
TCCGAGCGGATCAAGCGCGGGGCGGTGCCAGTCGAGGAAGCGACCGCGATTGCGCTTCAGATTGCCGAGGCGCTGGAGGCGGCGCATGAGCAGGGCATCGTCCACCGCGACCTCAAACCGGCGAACCTGATGCTCTCCGCCGAGGGCTCGGTGCAGGTGACCGATTTCGGCATCGCCAAGGCGCTCAACGAGGCGTCGCGCACCTACGCCACCCAGGAAGGCACCACGATCGGTACGCCCACGTACATGTCGCCCGAGCAGGCGACGGCCAAGGGCGTGGGGCCCTCTAGCGACCTCTACGCAACCGGGGTCATCGCGTACGAGATGCTGCTTGGGCGCGTTCCGTTCCCGCTGACCGAGACCCCGGTCTCGGTCTTGATGGCCCATGTCAGCGACCCGCCGCCGCCCCCGCTGTCGGTTGATCCGACCCTCGATCCCGTGCTGGCGGGCTGGCTCGAGCGTCTGCTTGCAAAGAAACCGGCCGATCGGCCGGAGTCGGCGGCTTCCGCGTGGGAGGAGTTTGAAGAGGTCATCATTCGCTTGCTTGGTCCGACCTGGCGCCGTGACGCGCGCATCGTCGATGCGTCCGCCGCGCAGCCGCAGCCCAAGCCCCTAACCCCGGCCGAGTTCGGTGCCCAGGAGTCAGTCGCCGAGGATGCGCTCGAGACGGATGGCTTCAAGACCTACATGCCACCACCCGATGCGCGACCGGCGGAGCAGCCCACCCCGCAGGCGCCTCCTCCGCCACCGCCACCACCTCCCGAGCCGCCACCTGCCCCGGAACCGCCGCCACCTCCGATCGAGCCCGAAGAGCACACCACCCAGCCGGCTGCGGCACCCCCAACAGGACCAACCGAAGAGCTGCCTCCACCGGAGGCGACTGACGGCGGTGGAGGTTCTCGGCGCACCCCCTTACTCATCGGGGCGGGAGCGGTTGCCGCGATCGTCGCCGTGCTCATCGGCCTGTTCGCCCTAGGGGGCGGGGGAGGCGACGAGGGGGGTTCGGCGACGACGCAAGCCACGACAGCCGCTACTCCAACGACCGAGGCAGTTGCGCCGCTCACGCGTCCGAGCGGGCCGTGGATCGCTTCGACCAGTAGCACGCTCTTCGTCTCCGATCCCGCCGGACGTCTGATACCTGCGGGAGGTGATACGCCCGTCGGGGGATCGCCGGTCCCGATCGCCGGTGAGCCGGTTCGCGTCGGCGCGGCCGCGGGCCGGGTCTATCTGCTCAGTGACACCGCGGTCCAAGTGTTCAACGCCGAGGATCTGAGCTCCATCGGGACCGTGGCGTTTCCCGACGGTGTCGCCGTCTTCGCCCAGCCGGATGGGGCGCTCGTGGCCTCGACAACCGCTACCGGTGGCCGAGTCTGCATGATCGAGGTGGCGACTCTCGGCGCATGCGCGGATCTCGATTTCTCCCCGACCGGGCTTGGCGCGGACGGCCAGCGAGTACTCGTCGCGGATGGACCGAAGGGGCAGATCCTTCAGTTGACCCGTTCCGAAACCGCGATCGTGGCCTCCGGCCGGCTCAACGTCGGCGCGGGTGTGCGGGGGCGCTTGTTCGTTGCCGATGGACGCCTGCTCGCTCCGGTGGGGGGCGGAGTGGCGATCGTCGAGTCGGGAGGCACCGGAGCCGGGCGGGTGGCACGCCTTGCGGAGGCCCCCGCAGATATCGGCCTGGTGCCGGAGACGGGAACGGTCTGGGCGACCCAGTCAAACGCCGGCCAGGTGGCGGTCATCGACATCGCCACCGGAACCGCGCAGAACCTCACCACGGCGCCTGAGCCGCTTTCGCTCGCCAGGTGGCGGCCCTCCGGTAACGTCGCCATCCGGATCGCGGTCCTTCACGCCGACGGGACGCTCGTCGATATCGACTCATCGTCGCTCAGCGAGCTGAGCAGGACAAACCTCGACGTTGGGTCGGGCAGTGCGGCCGGCTAGCACCGGCAGCTCGTCGTGAGGGCGCGAACACGCAGGACGCGGGCGGGGTCGTGGCGCGCCTCCGACGCACAGGATGACGATCGCAACCGACTCGACCGGCTGGGAAATGCTCAGGTGGCCGAGATCGCGAGGATGGCGGACGGGGTCTCGGGCGCCGGGCTCGGCCCCGCGGCGCTGGCTGGCCTAGCCGATTCCGGTCAGCTCCTCGCGCGACAAGCCGAGGACACGGTCGCCGAGCCGGAGGTCAAGTCGACGCTCTACGGCGACTTCATCGTGTACCCCGATAACTTCGTCGGCCCCCTCGAGGTCGCCGATCCCGCCATGGGGCCGTGGCCCATCCGCCGTGCGGAGTTCGAATACATCGATCTTGCGATGGAGGCGGTCGACCTCGGTCGCTCAGGCATCGACGTGCAGGGCAACGACGCGTTCCGCATCGCGACCATGCTCGACCTCTCCTGGTTGATGACCGAAAGTGTCGGTCGCCAACTCATCACCGAGCTCTTCGCCTCCGGCAAGAAGGTCAGCATCACCGAAACGGCCGGCGGCAACGCCGCCTCGTACGACCCCACCGCCGACTCCTGGGAAAAGGACGACGGCTCGCCCGGCCCAGGCTCCAATGTGACCGTGAAATACAACGGGGGGGAGTGGAACCCGTACGGCGGAGACGAGACCTGGATGACCCGCCCGCCCGCCATCGGCCTGGCTCACGAGCTCGTCCACGCCTGGACCGGCGTCTATGGCACACGTGCGTTGGGCAAGACCGACGGCATAAAGCGGCGAGAGCTCCAAGCGACAGGGCTCCAGGAGTTCCACGTCCATCGGTTCACGGAGAATCGTTTTCGGAGCGCCTTCGGCCTTGACCTGAGGCCGGAGTACTGATGAGCGACGACGAGCTCTCCTTTTCTGTTGACCAGGTCGCCTTCACCGAGGCCTCGCTGGAGCTGACCTACTCGGTCACGAATGGCGGGTCGGAGCGCGCGTTTCTGGTCAACCGGCTCTTCAACCGCACGCCGGACGGCTTTCGGGTCGACTCCGACCTCGTCTATGCGGATGTCGCCGAGGGAGTCCTCCGCCTGCGCAAACACATGGTGGAGGTACCGGACGAAATCGACGTCGAGGCACCGGAAGTGCCGTACGTGACGCTCGTTCTTTCCGGTGGCACCTTCGTGGAGACCGTCCGAGTACCCCTTCCGGTGCGGTTGAAGAATCCCTACCTCACGCAGGCCGCGACGTCCGCTTCGGCGATCGAGTTACACCTGGGCGTCGTGAGCAGCCCCGAGGCGGAGCCCGCGCTCGTCGGCGACGAGCTTCGCCTCAGCTACCGCACCGTCGCCCGCGAGCAACGCGTTCTCGTGAGCCCCGTCGTCGAACTCGGCCGGACCGTGGAGACGGCTGCGGTATGAGCGCCTTTTCGACTTAGGTTTCGGTTCCGCCGGATCCCCAGGTGACGATGTCGGCGACGACATCGCCGGCCTTTGAGTCCTCTTTCACCCATCCGCCCTCTTTGGCGACCTCGAGGAGTTGGGCGTTCACATAGGCGAGCGGAGCCTTGAGATCATCGGCTGTGACCTCTTCGGTGGTGGCATCGGGCTTGCTCGAATCAGCGGGAGGCTCTCCCCCAAGGCCGTAGGCGTCGAGGCTCGGGCGGGCAACGAGCACGATGCGCCCAACGTCGTCTGGATCGGAGAGATCGAAGGTGCGCCCGGTTCCACGTCCTGCGATGTTGCCCTCCACGAGTGACATCTGCAGTCCGCTCTGTCGCTCGACCATCAGCGTGTGGCTGAGATACTTCTTGAACGCGCCTGTCGTCGCGCCGTCGCGCGCAATGACTACGGTGTCGCCTGCCTGCGGCCGGACGTTCTCTTCGAGGAACGCCTC
>CAMYIK010000216.1 GCA_947258365.1 uncultured Thermoleophilia bacterium
TACGTGGCCGACACTGCGGGGAACAGAGACCGTGAGCTTGCCTGACGGATTCACGTCACCAAACAAGACACCGGCGATGGCGTTCCCGCCCTGCTCCCCCGGATACCACGCTTCCAGAATGGCCGGCAGATTCTCTTTTTCCCATCCGATCGAATATGGGCGGCCGTGGATCATGACCAGGATGATCGGCTTCCCGGTTTCGTGCAGAGCTCTGATCAGCTCAGGCTGCACCCCAGGAGGAGTCAGGCTCGTCCGGTCGTAGCCCTCGCCGCCGGTCGGCGGGTCGAGCTTCGGATCATCGACCGGATAGCGGCTCATCTCCCCTTGCCAGCCGACACCGCCGAGCACCAGATGCGTGCCACCTATTGCCAGTACGACGACGTCGCTCTTCTGGGCCGCTTCTACCGCCGCCGCGATCCCGCCGGTGTCGAGACCGGTAAGGCCAACGCCTTCCGCGTGGATGACCTCGATGTCGTTGCCGACGGCGTTCTGAATCCCCTGCAGCAGGGTGACTCCGGTCGACCGGTGCTTGGTGGCGGAATAGTCGCCATATTGCACGCGATTCGCGTTTGGCCCAATGACGGCCATGGATTCGAGCGAGGATCTGTCGAGAGGCAGCAGGTTGCCCTCGTTCTTGAGGAGGATGATCGACTCCTCGGCGATCCGGCGAGCCAGATCGACATGTTCCTGCGTATGGATCAAGTCGCGGATGTCCGCAGGTGCCTGGTAGGGACTTTCGAACAACCCGGCCTTGAACTTGGCGGTCAGAATCCTCGAAACCGCCTGATCCACCAGAGCTACCGACACCTCGCCTCTCTCGACCATCTCGACGAGATGGGCATAGCCATACGGAAACGGCGCCTCGAGGTCGACGCCGCTCTCGAGAGCCATCTTCCCGGCCTCCCGAGCGGATGCCGCGACCTTCTGATTCTCCTGGAGCATCCGGATGGCCTCGTAGTCCGAGAACGTGTACCCGGCGAAACCCAGCTCGTCGCGCAAGACATCCCGAAGCATGAAGTCGTTGGCGTGAAGCGGCACGCCGTTCAGCTCGTTGTAGGAGGGCATGACGGCGTAGACGTTTGCATCCTGAACGGCCCTCCGGAAGGGGTACAGGTGGGTCTCGCGCAGCTCGCGCGGACCGACGCTGACGGGACCCAGATTGATGCCTCCGAACGGCACGCTGTAGGCGGCGAAGTGCTTTGCCGTGGCCACGAGCTTCCCCACCGGAATGCCGTGACGAGTCGCCTCTGGCGGCCCCTGCAAGCCGATCACATACGCCATGCCCATCTCGGCGACGAGATACGGGTCTTCGCCGTAGGTTTCCTCGACCCGCCCCCAGCGCGGATCGCGGGCAACATCGAAGATCGGCGAGAGCATCTGGTCCACGCCGGCGAGTGAAGCTTCTCTCGCCACGGCGCTGCTCATCGCTCTGACCAGGTCGCGGTTCCAGGTGCTGCCCTGGGCGATCGCCTGCGGAAAGATCGTCGTTTCGAAGGCCAGATAGCCGTGCAGGCCCTCCGCTATCTGGAGAGCCGGAATGCCCAGGCGCGTGCTTTCTCGCAGATACCTGTCGACAGCCTCCGAGATCCGAGCGACTCGAGTCGCATCGATGAACGGACTTTCGAGCGTCCCCGGGCTGATCCCGCCGAAGAGGTCTTCCAGAGAATCCCGAGTCACCTCACCATCTGCGCCTATCCCAGCCGCCAGTGCACTCAAAGGCACCTGCGTCATCTGCGCGACCTTCTCGCCCAACGTCATGCGCGCCACAAGGTCCTTCACTCTGGTCTCGACGGTCTGAGATGGATCCTGGTAGAGCGGACTGTCGCCACTCAGCGGCGGCGGCGCGAGGCCGCCGGCGACAGCCACAAGCAGATACGCACCCACGACGTAGACGAACCCGGACCTTTGGAAGCAACTCATGGAGGCAAGTCTCTGCCATCGACCTCCAGCAGTCCAGTCCTCCCCGAGACGTCTCCGAAACCTCTCGTCGGCTCGGAAGCCAGTCGAGTGCGGCGCTCCGGGGCCCATCGAGCGGGCGCTCGAAGGCGCCAGGTGACAGCTTCACTGGCTCGAAGAAGCGGCAGCACCAAGCATCCGTACCGGTCCGGACTCCCGCGAGGAGAGATCAATGCTCTCTTATCGAAAGGAGCGATGTCGATACAGCGTCGCCGCCGGCTCCTCGTTCGCGTCGAACGGGCGCAAGCGCGTGGTGTACTGCCAGGGAACGGGAGCGACGCGATACTCAGGGAGAACCGAGATCGCCGTACCACCCACACCCGACACGCGGTGGTCCAGGTTCAGCGTCACGCCGTCCTGCGGCGCCAGCTGAAACGAGTAGGACGCCCGCGACAGGTTGTCGGTCGAGAAGTGTCGGGCGCTCACCTCGAGCGGAACGTCGGCGGCCGCAAACAGCCCAATGCCGTCTGGACCGGTCAGGGCGACCCAGCGAACGTCGCTCTTGTTCCCGTAGTCTTGGGGCACGAGGTAGGGCTGGTACTCCTTCGCAAGGGTACTGGTGTAGATGCCCATTCGCGCGCCGGTCTTGCGGTCGGGGTACGTCTCGTGAGGACCGCGGCCATACCAGGAGATTGCCTCGAGGTGGGGTGCCAACACCAGCTCCAGCCCCGCCTTGGGCAACCACTCCGGCATCTCGCCCTGCGGTGTGACAGCCTGGTGTAGCAGCACGTCACCGCTGCCGAGAATGCGATAGACGTACGAGACGTCGAAGCCCGGCCTCGACGCCGCGCCCTGAGCGATGCCGGACGTCAGGCGAGCATCGATCTCCACGCGCACCTCCGCGGAAGAGACCCTCACGGTCTCGATCCTCGCCACCTTCTGCTCGAGCCGGTCCAGACCCACGGAACGCCAGCCGTTGGCAATGTCGTTGCCCATACCCTGCTGAGCCGTCCGCAGCTTCCCGCGATGCGTGCCCCAACCGTCGCGCTCGTTCGCGAGCGGAGCTCGCCACACGCTCGTTCGCGGACCGCTCCTGAGCAACTCGACGCCGCGAAACACCATGGAGCTGAGCACTCCCCTCTCGACGTCGAAGGCGTAGGTGAAGTCCGCCCCGCGCAGCACGAGGCGACTCCTCGTCTCGTCGAGCTCCAATGGCACGATCGCGTCGGCTGTCGGGCCGGCTATCGGTGCGCCCGGAAGCGGCGCCTCCCACGGCAGGTCGAACTCCTCCCAGGCGATCTCGTGCCCGGCTGGCGCCCAGGGCGACTCCTCTCGCAGACTGAAGGCGACCCGTAGGCGGTATTCGCTGCCGTGCACGGGATCGGGTCTCGCAAATGGCACCTCGATCGTGGCCTCATCAGATGGCGCCAGCGCGACATCGAGTCGCCCGCTCTGGACGACCTCCCCATCGGCTGTCAGCTGCCAGCTCGCGTCGAGAGAGCCGAGATCAGTGAAGCTGTGGTGGTTGATGATCCGCAGCCGCCCGCGGTCGAGTTCGACGGGTTCGAAGCCGATCGGCTGAGCCGACTTCTTCAATTGCCACAACTCGGGCTGCACCGAGCGATCCGGCCAGACGACCCCGTACGAACGGCCGCCGATTCCGAGGCTGTAGAACTCGCCCTGTTCCCCGGCTTCGTCGAAATCGAGCCACAACAGCGCCTCCTGTCGGAGCTGCGGGGAGTTGCTCGCCAATTCGGCCGCGCTGAGCGCTCGGGCGAAGATGCGCACGCGGTCATAGGCCGCGTTCGACAACTCACCCGGGTGCTCCTGGCCGTGGACCTCGGCGTTGCGGCCGACGTTGAACGGAAACGGGCGGCTGTCGATCATCCCGGTGTGAGCCCGCGTCGCGATCGCCT
>CAMYIK010000217.1 GCA_947258365.1 uncultured Thermoleophilia bacterium
TCGAGGGCAGCCCATTCCTTGAGCTCTTCCCCGAGGACGGCGAGCTCACGCTCAGCGACGTGGATTTCGCCGGCGGTGAAGCCTCCGCACGGATCTATACGGCGATCTGACGGGACGACACGGCTCACGCCGCGTCGCGAACGGGTCCCAGCACCTCTCGTACGGCCCCAGGGCCGTCGCGGAGCATCTTGGCGGCCCGCTTCGCGGCTGTTGCACGGTCGAAAGCCTCACGAGCGCCTGCCGCGTCTCCCGCGCGCAGGCGCTCACGGGCCTCGTTGGACGCCGTCTCCGCGATTCGCTGAGTTCGCTCCGCCAGACGGGCATTGCGGCCTGTCTTGGCGGGGGCCTCGCCGACATCGAGGTGGAGCTGCCTGACTGAGGGTGTCGAACGCATGTTCGCATAATGCCATGGGCATCGGACAGAACAGGTGTTCGTACGGTTAAGCGCTGTCGGTGTTCTCGGTCTTGTTGGAATGCAGGAACACGATGCGGTCGCCCGCCTCGGTTCGCTGCGCTCGGGGGTCGTCGAAGCGCAAGAGCTCTCCGCGGCGCACGATCGCCACCACCAGCTGGTCGCTTCGGAGCGCCGACAGAGGGCCAATCTCGTCGCGGCCAAGGGCGCGCTCGCCGATGTCGAGGCCCTCGCCCAGGGTGGCAAGCTCCTCCAGCACGCGTACGAGACGGGGCGCGCGCGTGGCGAGGCCCAGGAGGCGTCCAGCGGCCTCAGATGACGTGATGACCGAGTTGGCACCGCTCTGGCGCAACAGCTGAGCGTTTTCCGCCTCGCGTGCCGCGGCGACCAGGGTGATGCCTCTGTTGAGTTGGCGGGCCGTGAGGGTAATGAGCACGGCGGAGTCGTCCGCCTCCGGCGCGACGACGATTGCCTTCGCCTTCTGGATGTCAGCGTCTTCGAGCACGGCAGAGCTCGACGCGTTGCCGAGAATGCCGACGAGGCCGTTGGAATTGGCCTCACTGATGGCCTCAGGTCGACTGTCGATCACGACGATATGGTCGGACTCGACTTCCTGGGCGATGAGTACGCGTACGGCGCTCTTACCCTTAACTCCGTACCCGGCGATGATGTAGTGGTCTTTCACGCGTGCCCTCCAGCGGCGCTCGCGGTAACGCTCACGGGTGCGCTCAGTCAGAACCTCGAGCGTCGTGCCGACGAGCACGATCAGAAAGATCACCCGGGCCGGCGTTACGAGGAAGATGGTGGCCAGTCGCGCCGAGTCGGATGTCGGGACGATATCGCCGTACCCGGCGGTCGTGATGCTGACGGTCGAGTAGTAGAAGACCTCGAGTAGGCCGACTGCGCCGCCCTCGGGGTCGGTGTAGCCGTCGCGGTTGATCCAGGCGACCGCAGCGACGAACACGATTAGCCCCAACGCAAGCAGCATGCGCCGCCCAATCGCCACCGCTGGCGGCAGCTCGGTACGGGGGATACTGAGGCCCGCGGTCTCTTGAAGTTCGCGTCCGAGGCTGAGGCGATCACGTAGGGATTGTTGCTCCACGAGGTCGGACGCTAGCGCTCGTCGGCGCTATGCGGAGAAACACCGATTGCGCGCTGGCCTGTTTTCGATGCTCCAGGGGACCAAAAACCGGCAAGAGACTGTCCGGGATCGCTAGCCTCCCGTGCGTGTTAGAGCGATCCCACCGGTTATGAGCCTGAACGGCCGCCGACTCGCCATAATCGCGGCCGCGGTCGCGGTGGCGCTCATCCTCGGGCGTGTCGTGTTCCACTACGCGGCCGAGATCACGATCAAGACGTCGTTCTACGACGCCTTGGGCATGGGCGGGGCCTACTCGACGCGCTGGCAGATGTCCGTCATCTTGGCCCTGGTTGGGGCTATAGGCGCCGTGATTCTCTCCCTGCCGATGCTCTACTTGTTGCGCAGACCGGCCGACGCGTCGGATTCGAAGGAGTCCTCGTTGATTCCGGACAACCCGGACGACATCAATTGGGATGCGCCGGTGCCCGAGCCGGAGGATCCGAACACACCCGGTGTGACTCCCGACACGCTTCGGCAGGGGCTGCGCATCGGCTGGCTGGTCACACTGGCGCTACTGATCGGGATCCTGGCGCCGGGTCTTGCGCAGCTGCGTGATGAGTTGCTGGCGGCGTTCAACAGCACGCCGTTCGGCGTCGACGACCCGATCTTCGGTCGCGATGTCTCCTTCTTCGTGTTCACCGAGCCCGCAATCAGTGGCGTCGTAGGCTTGATCACCGGCGCACTGGCATTGGCGACGATCGCCAGCGTGGCGGCGGGGATCGCACTCTGGGTAACTGAGCGCCGCGTGGGGAGCTGGCTCGAGTCCCGCGTGATTCTGGAGCGCACGCAAACCGTCGGGTTTGCGCTCGGCGGCCTGTTCCTGCTCGGACTGTCGATCTCACTCTGGATGTCTCGCTACCAGATGACGATCGGCGGAGATGACGTCATCGCGGGCGCCGGAGCGGCGGCTCGCGACATCGATATTCCAACGCGAGCGGTTGGCGCGATCTTCCTCGCGTTGCTCTCGATTGGGATCATCGCGCTCGCCGTGCCGCGGGTGCGTCGTCGCTTCGAGAAGCTGCCGGTCCGCCAAACCGCGCTCGCCGCTACCACGGCGTGGGGCGTCGCCGCGTTGGCGATGGTGATCTTCGCCACTCCCTGGTGGCTGGTGCTGTTCGTGCCGATCGGTATCGCGGGGGGCGTGCTTTACCGCAGCGCCGCGCCTCAGCTTAAGCTGCTCAGTCCCGCCTGGTCGCTACCCGCGTTCGCGGCCGCGACCGGCATTCTCATCAGCGCTCTCGGGCCGGCCGGAGCGGCGCTGAACGACGCGGTCGTGCTTCGCGGCTCGAAGCTCCAGGTGGAGCAGGAGAACATCGCCGCCACGCTCGATTCAACCCGCAAGGCAACCGGTATCGATCAGGCGGAGCAGACCGACGCTCCATACCGGCGAAACGGCGTTACTCGAGCCGCAATCGCCGAGACGCCGGCATCGGTCGGGTCGCTGCGTTTCTTGGACATCGGTCCGACTCAAGAGGCGTGCTCGCGTCTGCAGGTCATCAACCTCTCCTACACCTGCAACGACGTAGACGTCGATCGTTACGAGCTGGATGGCGAGCGGCGAACCGTGTTCGTCATCGGCCGCGAGATCGACTACACCCGCGCCGAAGACTTCCAGCGCCGGCACTTCACCTTTACTCACGGATTCGGTTTGATCGCCGCTCCGGTCAACGAGATCGACGAAAGCGGGCGCCCCCGCTGGATCGCTCGGTCCATTCCGCAGGCCGGCGAGCTGCCCATCGACGAGCCCCGCATCTACTTCGGTGCTCAGCGCGACATGGACTGGGCCATGGTGAACACCACCCAGCGGGTGTTCGATGGCACGCGCGAGAGCGCCCAGGTCGAGTGGACGGGCAATACCGGCATTCGCGTGGGCTCAGGTTGGAAGCGCTTGGCCATGACCGAGTTTCTCGGCGGTCTGCCCTTCATCGGTGGCGGACGCCAGGTCTGGAACGCAACCTCGGGTCGCCCCGCCGACTCCGACAGTGAGCTGTTGCTGTATCGCGACATCGGCGGTCGGATCAACGAGATCGCTCCGTTCCTGACGGTGGATCGAGATCCGTATTTCGTCGCCGCGGACGGCCAGCTCTGGGTGATGGCGAACGCCTACACCGAAACCGATCGCTACCCGTACGCCGCGGACTTCGGCGGCATCAACTATCGCCGCCAGGCAGCGGTCGCCGTCATGAACGCCTACACCGGTGAGACGAAGTTGTTCGTCCTGGAGGGCGATCCGATCATCGAGACCTGGCGCAAG
>CAMYIK010000218.1 GCA_947258365.1 uncultured Thermoleophilia bacterium
GTACTAGCCACCAGAGGGTCGACGGCTTTCCGCCGGGTGAATCGGACATTCCCACCCCCCAAGATGCGACGCACTGCGCCAGCGGAATAGGGGCATATGGCCCTCCAGGTCCCAATATTCAGATGAGATGGCATTTCGTCAGAGCGTGACCGCCATACTGAGGTTCAACCTGGGGTCTTGGATCACACCGAGCGAGCGCTCAAGGCCTACCAGCGCAGGCGCAAGCTGGAGCCGACCGGACGCGTCGACCACGCGACCCTGCAGGCGATGGTCGGGCGAGTAGTGGTGAATCTCGAGCAGAGGAAACTGCGACTCGTCCAGGATGGTCGCGTCGTGAAGACCTACGACGTCGCCATTGGCACGTCCGCCCATCCGACGCCGACCGGCAAGTACAAGGTCATCGACAAGCAGGTCGACCCCGCCTGGTTCCCACCGAACTCACCATGGGCCGCCGGACTCGGGGTCGTGCCACCGGGACCGGGCAATCCGTTGGGCACTCGCTGGATCGGCACCTCGGCCCCGGCAATCGGTATCCACGGGACCTATGCGAGCAACTCGATCGGCACCGCCGCAAGCCACGGCTGTATCCGCATGAACATCAACGAGGTCGAAGAACTCTTCGAGGAAGTCTCATTGGGATCGAGCGTGGAGTTCAAAGCCATATGATCGAGCTGACCCAAACGGAGTGGGACGAGGCGGTCCTTGGGTCTCAGACTCCTGTCCTCGTCGATTTCTGGGCGACGTGGTGCGGTCCGTGCAAGGCGATCGCCCCGATCGTCGCGGAGATCGCTGACGAGTACGAAGGTCGCTTGACGGTAGGCAAGCTCAACGTCGGGGATCACCCGGACCCGTCGACGCGCCATATGGTTCTGGCACTGCCGACGCTGCTGCTGTTCAAGGACGGCGAAGAAGTGGCCCGGATCGCCGGATCGGTCAAGAAGAAGAAGATCGTCAAGACACTCGAGAAACACCTCGCCTGATGCCTTACCCCATTTACTTCAGCCTCGGAATCGTCCAGCCGTTCGCATCACTGGAGACCGAGGAGCCCGAACCGGGAGTCGCCACCGTCATCGGTGACGGCAAGATCGTCGGCCTCAGGCTCGCCGACAACCGGATGCTTGCCCAGCTGGATGAGATCGCTGGGCGCCTCGGATTGGACCCGGAACTACTCTGGGAGCGCGTGCACGCCGACGCCGACGTCCTGGTTGGCCGTCGCGGCGACCTCTTCGGGGGCGTGCAAGGCCGCTAGAGCGCCTGGCCCGTCCCCTCGGGCGGGTTTCTCGACAACCCGACGCGACCCGCACACGTGATCGGCGCGCGGTGCCCGTAACGCACACCCACCGACGCACGTCAGCCACGCGTGAGGGGGCGTGACGTGATGCTGGTGTGATGCATATGCCACGGAGCACGGCACCCCCGGCGCGGCCCCGAGATCCGGATACACGACCGGTCTCGGGGCCGCGTTTCGTTTGAGGACGAGCCTTAAGAGACGGCCTCGAGCCGGATCGCCAACGGTTCAGACTCGACTTCGAGCTCCTCGCGGTGGTCCCCGGCGAACGGGGCCCCATGCCCGACGCTGATCTCGGTCGCGAGCACCTCTTGCGCGATGCCGGCGCGATGAGCGTCGATCGCCTCCCGGATCTCCCCGGAGCCGTCCAGGTGCAGGCGGATGCGCTGCTCCACCTTCAAGTCCGCCGCCCGCCGCGCGTTCTGGACCGCGTGGATGATCTCGCGGGCAAGACCTTCCAGCCGCAACGGAGAATCGATCTCCGTCACAAGGCCCACCGCGATGCCACTGGCCTGGGCCACCGCGTAGCCCTCAGCCGGGCGAACCTCTCGGAGGAGATCGTCTGGTCCGACGTCATGGTCCTTGCCGTCGATGGAGACCGGGACCCTTTCGCCGGCGTCGAGGGCGCGCGCGGTCTCGGTGGCCGGGAGCGCGGCGATCGCTTGGGCCGCCTTGGGCATGTCGCTTCCAAATCGCGGCCCGAGCGTGCGGAAGTTCGGCTTGATGCCGACCTCGACCAGTTCGCCGGGATCGGTCACGAAGGTCACCGTTCGGACATTGAGCTCGGTCGCGATCAGGTCGATGAGCGCGCCCATGGCTTCCGCGCTGGTCGCCGTGGTCGCCACGACAGCCTCTCCGAGCGGTTGGCGCACCTTGATCTTGGCTTCCGCGCGAGCGGCACGGCCGAGCGCAACGGTCTCGATCGCCGCCTCCATGCCGCGCTCGAGAACGTCGTCGCGGCGATCTTGTGGCATCGGCCAATCCGCCAGGTGCACGCTCGGCGGAGCGTCGGGATCGTGCGCGGCGACCAGATTGCCGTAGATCTCCTCTGCCACGAACGGGCAGAAAGGCGCGGTCAGATGGGCCACCGTGGCCAAGCATTCGTGGAGGGTGGCGAATGCCGAGCGGCGATCCGCCACGAGATCGTCGCCGCCGCGTCGGTCCGAGCCCCAGAAGCGGCGCCGCGAGGTGCGCACGTACCAGTTGCTGAGTTGATCGATGAACGCGTCGATCGCGCGTCCGGCCGTGGTCGCGTCGTAGTCGGCGAGCCTGGTGGTGACCTCCGCGACGGTCTCGTCGAGACGCGCGAGAGCCCACTGATCGATCGCGGGACGCTCCGAAACCGGCGGGTCCTCGCCGCCGGGCTCCCAGCCGTCATCGAGGGCCGCGTAGGTGACCAGGAAGCTGTACGTGTTCCAAAGGGTCAGGAGGAAACGACGCTTGGCCTCGTCGACGGCTTCGAGACTGAAGCGGAAACTGTCCCAGGGACTCTGGGCCGTCAGCAGGTACCAGCGAAACGCGTCAGCGCCCTGGCGATCGAGCACCGTCCACGGCTCGATAACGTTTCCCTTGCTCTTGCTCATCTTCTGACCCTCGCTGTCGAGGATCAGGCCGAGGCAGACCACGTTCTTGAACGACGTCTCATCGAACAGCAGCGTCGATTCGGCCAGCAGGCTGTAGAACCATCCCCGCGTCTGGTCGAGCGCCTCGCAGATGAAGTCGGCGGGAAAGCGTCCCTCGAGACGACCGGCCTCGAAGGGATGGTGCTGCTGAGCAAAGGGCATCGCTCCGCTGTCGAACCAGACATCGACGACCTCGGGGACCCGTCGCATCGTGCCGCCGCAGCTTTGACAGTCGAGGACCACGTCATCCACGAAGGGACGATGCGGGTCGAAGTCCTCACCAAGCGGTCCGCGAGCCCGCTCGGCGAGTTTGGCGAACGAGCCGACCGCCTCAGCGTGGTCGCAGCCATCGCACCGCCAGAACGGCAAGGGAGTGCCCCAGTACCGACGGCGTGAGATCGCCCAGTCGACGTTGCCCTCGAGCCACTTGCCGAAGCGCCCGTCCCTGACGTGCTCCGGGTGCCACCCGATGTCGCGATTGAGCGCCAGCATCCGCTCCCGAACCTCGGTCGTCCGGATGTACCACGACGGCATGGCGTAGTAGATGAGCGGGGAACCGTCGCGCCAACAATGGGGATAGGTGTGCGTATAGGAGGCGGCGCGAAACAGTCGCTCGCGCACCCGCAGGTCTTCGGTCAGCGTCGGATCGGCGTCCTTGAAGAACACGCCGGACACCAGCGGCACGTCGTCGGTGAACCGGCCCGCCAAATCGACCGGGTTGGGAGCGTCGAGGCCATGCTCCTGGCCGGCGAGGTAGTCGTCCTGACCGAAAGCGGGAGCCAGATGAACCAAACCAGTGCCGTCATCGGTCGTCACGAAGTCACCAGGCACCACGACGTGGGCACCGTCGATGTAGGGAAACGGGGGCTCGTAGCGCGCGCCGAT
>CAMYIK010000219.1 GCA_947258365.1 uncultured Thermoleophilia bacterium
GTCGACGACCGCGCTGATCCGAGCATCCGGACGGTCGATCTTGTTCACCACGAGCAGGACCGGCAGGTCCAGCTCCATCGCCTTGCGCAGTACGAACCGCGTCTGGGGCAGCGGACCCTCACTGGCATCCACCAGCAAGAGGACGCCGTCGACCATGGTCAGCGCACGCTCGACCTCTCCGCCGAAGTCGGCGTGACCCGGGGTGTCGAGGATGTTGATCTTCACGTCGCCGAATCTCACGGCGGTGTTCTTAGCGAGAATCGTGATGCCGCGCTCCCGCTCCAGATCCATGGAGTCCATGACGCGATCGGCGACGTCTTCCCCCGTGCGAAATGCGCCCGACTGCCACAGCATGGCGTCTACGAGCGTGGTCTTGCCGTGGTCCACGTGCGCGACGATCGCGACGTTTCGAAGATCGTCGCGAGTCGCCACTAGTACCTCACCACCCGTCCGTGCCTCGGCACGTCAGCTGGCCCGGCGGCTCGTGTTGTTCCGGCCTCCGCGCGGCACGCGCTTGCTGCCCCGACCGTCGTTCTGGCGGGAGTCCTGCTCCCGGCGTGACCGTTGCTTCTGCGAACCGTCACGCTTCTGTCCCGTCGATTTGGGCTTCGGGGCCGGCTTCTCAGTTCTTGGACGCGGCGAGGCGGTTTTCGCCTCAGAGTGGCCCGTCAGCAGACCGGGGTTCGGACCCGTCAAGTCTCCGGTGATTCCGAGGCTCTTCTTGATCCGCTTAGCGTCGCGAACCTGATCGGGCTGTAGCAACGAGACGACCACACCGCCGCTACCGGCGCGCGCCGTGCGGCCGGAGCGGTGGACGTACGCCTTCAGATCCTCCGGCGGGTCGTAGTGCACGACCGACGCCACGCCATCGACGTGGATACCGCGCGCTGCCACGTCCGTCGCGACAAGAGCCTGAACCTTGCCCTTGGCGAATGAGGCGAGGGCGCGGGAGCGCTGCCCCTGGCTGCGCCCGCCATGGATCGGGGCGGCGTCGACACCCGCTCGCTCAAGCTGCTTGGCGAGTCGATCCGAGCCGCGACGCGTACGGCAGAAGATGATTGCCGGCGAGACGGCATTGACCGCGTCGGCCGCGGTCTGCATCCGCTCGTCCTTCGGCACGTTCCAGAAGAGGTGCTCCGCCTTGCTGATGTCCGGCGTCTCGTTGCCGACCGAGTGGTGTACAGGGTTCCGCTGGTACTGCTTCGTCAACTTCGCGACGTCGCCGTCGAGGGTCGCCGAGAAGAGGACCGTCTGGCGGTCGTCCGAGGTCTGGTCGAGCAGTCTGCGCACGGCGGGCATGAAGCCCATGTCGGCCATGCGGTCCGCTTCATCAAGTACGACCTGGTTCACCTCCGAGAGGTCGACGTCCCGGCGCTCGATGAGATCCTCGAGGCGGCCCGGACAGGCCACGAGGATGTCCACCCCGCGGCGAAGCGCCTTGAGCTGAGGTCCATAGCCAACCCCGCCGTATGCGGTGGCGATGCGCGCACGGGTGGCTCCCGCAAAGGTTCTCAACTCTTTGCTGATCTGCTCCGCGAGCTCCCGCGTCGGTGCAAGCACCAGCCCGCGTGGCTTGTGCGGGTCTGCCACCTCAACGCGTACGACGAGAGGCACACCAAAGGCGAGCGTCTTGCCCGATCCGGTGGGCGCACGGCCGCAGACGTCGCGGCCCGCGAGTGCGTCGGCGATAGTGGCCGACTGGATTTCGAATGGCTCGGTGATGCCACGCTCTTTTAGGGCAGCGACAATCGATTCAGGTACGCCCAGCTGGGCGAAGGTCTTGCTCATGTTTCTCCTGCCCGCGCGCAGCGGGCATCTCTTTCAGGGTTCGGGATGTCCCGAAGGCGCCCTCGGGAATATGCGGTGGTCTAACGCGGTTCACGATGACCGGAAAGAAACCAGCGCCCGTCTGCGAACCCATCCAGCCGACTCTGGGTCAGCGGAAGAGGGCACCATAGCGGTCGCGGCACCCGGCCGCCCAACCGGGACCCGTGATCGACCGTGCCGGCGCCGTCGGGATTCCGACCCGCGACCTCATCGCCGGGTGCGCCTCAGCTGGACGACGGCATGGGCCGTTTGGCCTGTCAATCACCGATGTCGGTCATGCGATCCAGCCATTCCACGAGGCGGCAACGCTCGGCGTCGGTCGTGCCGGAGCCCGGCAAGTAGACGGTCCGGCGCGGTCGTCTGTCCAGCCAGAACTGGCCCGGGGCGGCATCGCCGGCCCCGGTCGCGGCCAGCCAGATCATGGTGTCCGCACCCTGCTCGGCGCTCCGGAGCAGCGGGCCCATGACCTTGCCGAATCCCGGCAGCCCTGAGGCAACCCCCGCCGTGTCCACCCAGCCGGGATGCATGGAGTGCATGATCACCTCGGGTGCCCAGCGCGGCCCGAGATACGCCACCAGCTCTACCTGCCCCCGCTTTGCCTTGGCATAGGCGACGGCACCCTTGTAGTCCTCCTTTGAGACCTCGATCTCGCCGACGTCAAGGCCCTGTGTGTACATGCCCCCAGAGGACATAAACAGCACTCGCGCCCCGTGCGCGAAGCGTGGACGAAGGCGCACCGTCAGGAGGTAGTGGCCGATGAGGTGGCTCGACAGTGTGAGTTCAATGCCGCGCGCATCAGTGCGGTATTCGGAGGTCAGCGCGCCGGCGTTGTTGATGAGGGCGTTGAGGTCCCGGTCAAGGTCGGCGATCGTGCGGGCAAAGCTCACGACCGAGTCCGGGTCGCCGGTGTCCAGGGCATGGCCGATGGCCACGCCTCGCGCGCCTTCGGAGTTGAGTTCTGCGGCGGCGGTTTCAGCGCGCTTCTGACTCCGGGAGGTGAGATGGACCTCTGCACCGAGCCTCATCAGGCCCTCGGCGGTCGCGCGTCCAATACCGCTCGTGCCCCCGGTTATCGCGATGACCTGCCCGGAGAGGTCATCGGAGATGTCGGGGAGGCCGTAGAGACGATCGCGTGCGCCGTAGCCGAGCTTCGTGAAGCTCCCGACGATGGTGGCCTCCAGCGCGTTGTCGAGGACCCCTCGAATCGATCGCACGGCGCTCATCCGACCTTTTGGCCCTCCAGGGCACGCTCCATGCCGGCGGCGGCCTTGTCGCCGATGCGACGGAAGAACAGACCCAGCAGGAGGTCGGCGACCTTGAGCACGCCGTTGAGTTCCAGTGTCGCGTCGTAGACGACCTCGCATCCATCGTCGCGTTCGGTGATGTCGATGACGTCGTAGCTGCGCAGTCGTTTGGATCTTGCTTCCACGACCGTGCGGGCGGGCGGGTCGAATTCCCGAGTCTCGTAGCGCAACTCCGTGCCCGAGACCTTCACGTCATACGTAGCTGAGAGACCCGGTTCGTCTCCTGCGACCAAAGTCGACGAGCGCACCCCTGGGTCCCACTCCTCGAAGTTCCTCAGGTCGGCCATGTAGTCAAAGGCCCGTTCTGGGGACCAGGGACTGCGGATCGTGGCGACGTAGCGGGCCATGGAATGTCCTTTCGATGGGCGAAACCCGAGTCTGCAGCTAGATCAGTGTGTTGGCGAAGATCTGCCACGCCAGCAGGCTCTTGGCGACGAGACTGAGGACGATGTAGGTGACCTCGCCGTAGATGTAGTCGGACCACTTGCCGACCTGGCGGTACTGCAGCCACGGGTTGACCGCGAAGATGTTGAACAGCACGAAAATGGTGATCAGGATCCCGTAGACGAAACCTGGCGGACCCTCTGCTCCCTCCTGG
>CAMYIK010000220.1 GCA_947258365.1 uncultured Thermoleophilia bacterium
CGCCAGGGTTCTCGGCCTCTGCACCGCGTAGGGGATCACCCCTAATCCTCAGGATGGACGCCTCCGACCCGCGGGATTGGCTGCGGTGACCGTGTTCCAGCGTCGCGACATCTAGACGACTGCCTGCGACTCCGGGTGCCTTCTCACAAGGCCTCGGAGTCGCTACGGATCCGGTTACCTCAGATGCCGCGCCGGTCGCGGTCAGCCGAAAGCCGTGGCCTACATGTCAGCGTCCCGGAACGGCCGAACCTCGATCGGCTTTCCTGTGGCAGCGCTCGTCTTCGCGGCACAGGCTTTGGCGGCGTCGAGTTCGGTGGCGCTGAGGATGTAGAAGCCCGCGATCTGCTCCTTGGTCTCGGCGTATGGGCCGTCGGTGACGAGCACCTTCTCGCCTTGGGCCTCCACCACCGCTGCTCCGCTTGGGGGATAGAGCGCACCGCCGAAGATCCAGGCGCCTTCGGCCTTGAGCTCCTCGTTCAGGGCCTGGATGGCGTTCCATGAGCGCTCCATTTCCTCGGGCGTCATCGCCTCTCGAGGAGGGTCCTCCGGGCCTTCCACCATATGGATCGACAACAGGTACTCCGCCATGTGTGCCTCCAGGCCTCACAAATCGACTCCGGCCCGATCCTCTCACCCGTACGACGAGTGAGGTGCTCAGGAATGGACGCAAAGAGGCAGAAGCGCGTCTTCTGAGCGGCAGAAGGGGGAAATCGGCCCCGTTTATCCGTCGAAATGCTGAAGAAGCCTCGACTAGCACTATGATGTAGCCATGGCTAAGAAGGGCACCACACGCCGCGAGATGCTGGCGCGCACAGCGCCGCTGGCACTCGCCATGCCGATGGCCGCCGCCCTACCTGTCGCCGGGCTCGCTCAAGGGGCCGATAACCCGGGCGATGCAGGTGCGGGCGCAGCCGTCGCGGAGCACAACCACACAGTTCACGTTGGGCCCGACGTGCTCGCGCCCGGGGAGCCGGGTGAGCTCGACGCCCTGCTGGTTCCGCCGCCGGCACTATCGGCTGAGCCCGGTCGTGTGCGGCGCTACGAGATCATCGCCGAGGACCGCGAGATCGAGGTCGCGAAGGGCGTCTTCTTCCCGGCGTGGACCTACAACGGCACGGTGCCTGGACCGATCATCCGCGCAACCGAGGGCGACATCCTCGAGGTCGCGTTCACGAACGCCGGGTCTCATCCGCACACGATCCACTTCCACGGCATCCATCCGGCGAACATGGATGGCGTCTTCGAGATTGTCGAGCCCGGTGACTCGTTCACCTACCGCTTTCCGGCTCGGCCATACGGGATGCAGCTCTATCACTGCCACGCGCCGCCTCTGAAAAAGCACATCCACAAGGGCCTCTACGGCGCCTTCATCATCGACCCGGTGGTTCCGCGAGCTCCGGCCAAAGAGCTGGTCATGGTGATGAACGGCTTCGACACCGACGGCGACGGCGAGAACAACTTCTACACCGTCAACGGCAAGGCGTTCTACTACGCCAAGTATCCGATCAAGGTGAAGCGATCGGAGCTGGTGCGGATCTACCTGGCGAACCTCACCGAGTTCGACCTGATCAACTCCTTCCATTTGCACGGTGACTTCTTCCGGTACTACCCCACCGGCAGCACGGATCAGTTCCAGTACACGGACACGATCATGCAGTGCCAAGGCGAGCGCGGCATCATCGAGATCGAGTTCGCCAACACCGGCCTGTTCATGTTCCACGCCCACCAGTCGGAGTTCGCCGAGCTCGGATGGATGGGTTTCTTCGAAGTGGTCGACGAGTAGTGACCACGGACACGCCAGCACTGCAGCGGTGGACATGGGGGCTTCGGCTCTCCGTGCTCCTGCCCGTCTTGTTGCTCCTCGGCGCGGCGGCCTTCGTCTCGTCGACGAATGGCTCGCTGACGGCCCTGGTCGGTACCAATCCGCCGCCCGCCGACGAGCTGGACATTCGCCGTGCCACCTTCCATCCCGGCGAGATCTCGGTGCTCGTGCGCAATCCACAGCAGGAGGCGATCACCATCGCCTCGGTCACCGTCGACGACGCGATCGTGCCGTTCACCGTCGATGGCCCGCAGAAGCTCAGCCGCCTGCGCTCGGCGACGGTCAATATTCCCTTCACCTGGGTGGAGGACGACCCGTATTCGATCGGACTTACGAGCTCCACCGGCATCCAGACGACAATTGATGTGCCTGCCGCATTCGAGGCCCCAACTCCGTCGCGCGCCACGTTCACCGGCTATGCGCTGATCGGATTCCTCGTCGGCATCGTCCCGGTCGTGCTCGGGATGATGTGGCTACCCGCGCTGCGGCGGGCTGACCCACGATGGCTTGCGGCCTTCATGGCGTTGACCGCTGGGCTACTGACCTTCCTGGCCATCGATGCCTTTTCCGAGGCATTGGAGCTTCAATCGAGCCTGCCGAGCGCGCTCGGAGGGCCGGGCTTGATCGTGCTCGGGGTGGCGGTGAGCTTCCTGGGGCTTTCGTGGACGGCGCACCGACTGACAAAGGGTCCGTCGAACCAGGAGGGCGTCGCCCCTCTGGCCGGCATTGGCCTGGCCACGATGATTGCCGTAGGGGTAGGCCTGCACAATCTTGGCGAGGGGCTTGCGATCGGTTCGTCCTTCGCGCTGGGCGAAGTGGCCCTCGGTTCGGTACTGGTCATCGGCTTCATGGTCCACAACGTCTCCGAGGGGCTCGGCATCGTCGCGCCTGTCGCCGAGGGGCGTCGTCGCGCAAGCGTCCTTCGCCTCGCGGTCTTGGCGTTGATCGCGGGAGGCCCTGTGATCATCGGCGCGTGGATCGGTGGGTTCATTACCAACGAGATCCTGGGCGTGTTCTTCTTCGCGATCGCCGTCGGAGCGGCCCTTGAGGTCGTGGTCGAGGTTGGCCGCTACATCGCGCGGCGTGCTCCTGGCGGGCTCACCTCGGGCGCCGTGGTCGGCGGATTCTTGGCGGGCCTGGCCATCATGTACGCGACGGGGTTGCTCGTCGGCTGACCCTCTCGCTCGGCGGGCGGTCTGCCCGGTAGCGTGAGCTCATGTCGCGCGTCGGGATCTCGGGGCATCTGCTTCTGCTCCGGGCCAGGAACACCATGGACCGCGACTTCGCTTCGCCACCGCGCATCGAGGATCCGGCCCGATCGGCGTGCTGCTCGCCATCGCACTTCATTCGCAGCTCTAGACGGCGTTCGGGGAAACGCCCCACGACTACCTGCGACGCCGGCGCATAGCGCGCGCCAAGACGCTACTCGAGAAGCCTCCGAGCGCCGAGGTGACGTAGCTTCGGCTCCGGTTCAGTCACACCGGAGGGGCACCATGATCACCAGTCAGTCGCACGCGAGCATCTACGTTCTCAACCAAGACGAGGCGCGGGCTTTCTCTACGGAGACGCTGGGATTCGAGGTGCGGATGGATCAGGCGCTGGACGGTTTTTCGCTGGCCAACCGTCGGTCCCGCGAAGCCGCCCGAAATCGAACTCGTCCTGATCGAGCCATGCCCGCCCATGTTCGATCCGGAGACCTCTGAGGCCATGAAGGCGATCTTGGCCACGGGCGCCATGGGTAACGGCGTACTCCGTGCGGATGATCTTCAGGCGACCTATGAGGAGCTGACGGCCAACGGCGTGGAATTCCTCCAGGAGCCCACAGAGCGGCCATGGGGGTTCGAGGCGACCTTCCCGACAACTCGGGGAACTGGTTCAGCCTGACGAGGACCAGTAAGCGGCCCGGA
>CAMYIK010000221.1 GCA_947258365.1 uncultured Thermoleophilia bacterium
GTCGTCATCATGCGCGACGGTCCGGTCAGGGCGCGGCAGGTGGTGCCGTTCACGATGACCGCTCCCCAGGGCAGCGCGGACCCGCGCGATCTGTGGAAGTACCTGAGCAACTACGAGGAAAGGACCGGCGGCGAGATCCTGGCGATCGCACACAACGGCAACCTGTCGAACGGCATCATGTTTCCGCTCGAGGCGCAGTGGAACGGCAAGGCGCTGGACGAAACCTATGTGACGCAGCGCCGCAAGTGGGAACCGCTCTACGAGGCGACGCAGATCAAGGGTGACGGCGAGGCGCACCCCTTCCTGTCGCCGGAGGACGAGTTCGCCGATTACGAGACCTGGGCCATCGGCAACCTCGATGTCAGCGAAGCCAAGACCGACGAGATGCTCGCCGGCGAGTACGCCCGCGAGGCATTGAAGCGTGGGTTGGCGATCGAGACGCGGCTCGGCACCAACCCCTACAAGTTCGGACTCATCGGCGCCACCGACAGTCACACGTCGCTGGCCACCGCCGAGGAGGACAACTTCTTTGGCAAGCACAGCGGCTACGAACCCAAGCCGGAGCGCATGTCGCACCCGTTCATGGAAAACGAGAACGGCAGGATCATGGGCTGGCAGATGGTCGCGTCGGGGCTCGCCGCCGTGTGGGCGACCGAGAACACCCGCGAGGCCATCTTCGATGCGATGCAGCGCAAGGAGGTCTATGGCACGACCGGCCCGCGCATGACCGTGCGCCTGTTTGGCGGCTGGGGGTTCACCGAGCAGGATGTGAACTCGCGCATGCCGGTCGTGGTCGGTTACGAGAAAGGCGTGCCGATGGGCGACGACCTGCGTGTCATGCCCGAGGGTGCGACGGCGCCCAGCTTCATGGTCTGGGCGCTGCGCGATCCGATCGGCGCAAACCTCGACCGCATCCAGATCATCAAGGGCTGGCAGGATGACGATGGCGCCACACACGAGAAGGTCTACGACGTCGCCTGGTCGGGCGGGCGCGTGCCGGGCGCCGACGGCAAGCTGCCCGCCGTGGGCAACACGGTCGACGTCGCCAACGCCAACTGGACCAACACCATCGGCGCCGCCGAGTTGGTGACCGTCTGGACCGACCCCGACTTCGACCCCGCGCACAAGGCGTTTTACTACGCGCGCGTGCTCGAGATCCCGACGCCACGCTGGACCACCTACGACGCCTTCCGTTACGGCGTCGAACTACCCGAGGGGGCTCCGGCTTCCAGCCAGGAGCGTGCCTACACCTCGCCGATCTGGTTCGAGCCTGCAGGTTAAGAAAGCGGCCGGCATAACGTCCTTCACGCGGCTCCTTCGGGAGCCGCTTTTGCATTTCTTGTTTCTCGGCGGCCTGCTGTTCGTCGCCTATTCCGCCGTCGAGGGGCCGCGCGAGCCTCCCGCGGAGGTGATCGTCGTCGGCCCCGAGCGCATCGAACATCTTGCGAGGGGGTTCGATTCGGTCTGGGGGCGGCCGCCCGGCGACGACGAGCTGCGCGCCATGATCGACGACTTCGTCCGCGAAGAGGTCTATTACCGCGAGGCGCTCGCGCTTGGGCTGGACCGTGATGACACGGTGATCCGGCGGCGCCTGCGTCTGAAGATGGAGTTCCTGACCGACACCGGTGCGGATCTTCTGCAGCCGGCGACGGGCGAGCTCGAGGCGTGGCTTGCCGACAATGCGCAGGCGTTCGCTGTCGGGGAGCGGCTGGCGTTCGAGCAGATCTTTCTGGGCAAGGCGCCCGCGCCGGCCCGTGTCGCCGCGGCGTTGACGGCGCTGGGCGCCGATCCGCGCGCCGACCCCGCGCCTTGGAACGAGCGCACGCTGCTGCCCGCGCGCCTCGGGTTGTCGGCCCCCGAGGCGGTCGACGGGGTGTTCGGGCCGGGTTTCTTCGAGCGCCTCGCGGCGCTGCCACGTGGCGTGTGGGTGGGGCCGATGGCATCCGCTTACGGCGCACACGTGGTGCGCATCGTCGACGCGACGCCGGCGCGCGCACCGGCGCTGGACGAGGTGCGCGACGCGGTCTTGCGGGATTGGCGCGAGGCGAGGGCGCTGCAACTGCGCGAGCTGTATTTTCGCCGGCTGCGCGAGCGCTACGTGGTCGAAATACTCGCAAGCGACACGGCGCCGACGCCAGCCCGATGACGCCGCGCGCGTACCTGAGAACGCTCGCACTGCTGGCCCTGCTGATCGGGGTGCTCGGGCCTGGCGGCGGCGCGCACGGCCATGCGCTCGACCCTGGCTATCTGGAGCTTCGCCTGGTCGACCGGGAGCTGTACGCGGTGCTGTGGAAGGTGCCCGCTGCCGGCGAGCGGCCGATGAACATCGCCGCCCGCCTGCCGGCGCGTTGCGAGCCGCGCACGCCCGGCCAGCCCGCTTGGCAAGGTGGCGCCTACTTCGCGCGCTGGACTGCCCGCTGCCCGGGTGGCCTGCAAGGCGGCGTGATCCGGATCGACGGCCTCGAGCGGACGTCCACCGATGTGCTGGTGCGCTTCGACTTCGCAGATGGCGCCAGCGAGGCGCGGCGTCTTACCCCCGGCAATACCGCCTTCACGGTGCCGACCCAACCGAGCCAGGTCGAGGTGGTGCGAACCTACCTGTTGCTCGGCGTGGAGCACATCGGCTTCGGTGTCGACCACCTGCTCTTCGTTCTGGCGCTGATGCTGCTGGTGCAAGGCACCCGCCAGCTCGTCATGACCGTCACGGCGTTCACGTTCGCCCACAGCCTGACGCTGGCTGCCGCCACGCTGGGTCTGGTGCGCGTGCCCGGGCCGCCGGTAGAGGCCGCCATCGCCTTGAGCATCGTGTTCGTCGCGGTCGAGATCGTTCGTAGCCACCGTGGCCGGCCCGGGCTCGCGGCTCGCCGTCCGTGGCTCGTCGCGTTCGTCTTCGGCCTGCTGCACGGTTTCGGATTCGCCGGCGCGCTGGCGGACATCGGCCTGCCGCGCAATTCGATTCCTGCTGCTCTGCTGTTCTTCAACATCGGTGTCGAAATCGGCCAACTGCTGTTCATTGCGCTGGTGCTCGGTTTGCGGCGGGTGATGCGCCGCGGGGCGCTGCGGGCCAACCTTTCGTGGCCGGCATGGGGCTGGGCGGTGCCGCCGTACTTCATCGGCAGCCTTGCTGTATTTTGGCTCGCGCAGCGGCTCAGCGCGTTCTGAGCGGTCGCCTGTGAGCCCCACCAGCGCGACAAACTCGAACGCGTATGGCCGCTAGCTCCTGCGCCCCGCCATCGCTGTGGTTACCAGAAACCCAATCCGGATCGGGTGGCGGGTGCTGACCTCGCCGTTGCCAGCGATCAACTGGGAGGAGCGCGAGATTGTCGGCTGCAGGTGGCGCGGTAGCTGCGGATAACGGGAGCGTGACAGCGACTATCGGCTCTGGGGATCAACCGACGAGGTATAGCGTTGCCCGTGGTGCTCCTCGGCGCAACAAGATCCGGGGTGGCGGTCGGTGCTCAGGCCGCGCGGCGGTACTCGTGATGGAGTCCACCGAGATGAGGAAAAGCGATGACGTTGCCCGAGTCAGGAGGGTGAATGGGTCGTGGCAGCGGGCATTGCTTGCCCAGAGACAGATGAGTTCTCGCGGTCTGGTAGTAAGTCATGTAGGCGCGAAGCATGCGACGCACATGTCGCTCGTTGAGAACGATGTGGTGGTCGAGACAGTCTCGCCGGATCGATCCGATCAGCCGCTCCACGTAAGGATTTTGCCATG
>CAMYIK010000222.1 GCA_947258365.1 uncultured Thermoleophilia bacterium
GGGCTCCGCGGGTTCGAGTCCCGTCCGCCCCGCCATAAGTCGCCGGATTCGCTGAGCAATTCGCGTTCTGGCGGTGCTTGGTTCCGCGCTTTGGTCGTGCTTGGCTGTGGCGCCTCGAACATGGAGGTCGGCGGGCGGCCACGGCCTAGCCGCTTCTCAGGAATCCTTCCCCTTCGGTGCGCCAAGCCGCCGAGTCCGCATGCCTCAAGAAAAGTGCACTGGGCTAGGTTGCCTGGCCAACCCCCTTCCGCGGGATTCGATTTCGCATGACCGACCCGAATGAGTGGCCCCTACTATCGGTCGTTCTCGCCTTCACGGCCGTGGTCGCCATCATCGCCTGGTTCGGCATCCGCATGACCGGAGCGGCCCGGGATCTGGCTCACGACACAGGGGTCGGAGAGGCCGTCATGGGCGCGCTGTTCATCGGCGCCGCCACGTCCCTCTCGGGCATCACGACGTCGATTTCCGCTGCCTCCGCGGGACACGCGGAGCTCGCGGTCAGCAACGGCCTGGGCGGAATCGCGGCCCAGACCTGCTTCCTCGCAATCGCAGACATCGCCTACCGGCGAGCCAACCTCGAACACGCCGCGGCCTCCGCGGAGAACCTCTTCATGGCAGCCTTACTCATCACACTTCTCAGTATCCACGCACTCGCGCTCTCCATCCCCGATCTCACCGTCTTCGGGGTTCACCCCGCCACGCCCATCCTCGTGACCGTCTATCTCTTCGGCCTGCACCTTCTCGGCCGGACGCACGAGATGCCCATGTGGCTACCGCGCCGCACGAGCGACACGCCGCGAGAGCCGGTGAATCACAATCATCGACGCCGACAGCACCTCGCGCGGCTCTGGGTTCGGTTCGCGTCTTACTCGGTGGTCGTGGCCCTCTCCGGCTGGGCGCTGGCGCAGCTCGCCGTCCCGCTCGGGGAGAAGACGGGGCTTTCCTACGGCGTAGTCGGCGGCATCTTCACCGCCGTCTCGACCTCGATTCCCGAGCTAGTCGTCGCGATTACGGCAGTGCGCATGGGCGCGCTGAACCTCGCTGTGGGTGACATCATCGGCGGAAACGCATTCGATACCCTCTTCGTCGCGGCGTCTGACGTCGCCTTCTCCTCCGGTTCGATCTACGCTGCCATGTCCCATGCCGAGCATTTCTGGCTCGCGACCTCCCTCGTCATGACCGGCGTTCTTCTGATGGGCTTGATTCATCGCGAGCGGCATGGTCCCGCCAATATCGGCTTGGAGAGCGTGGTACTGCTCGTCTTGTACCTGGGCGGCGTCGTCGTCCTCGCCACCGTGGTCTAGAGATCCCGCGCGAGCGAATTGAGGTAGTCGTGGAAGTCGCGACCGCGCTCCGGGTACTCCCGCTACGTGGCCCGGATCTCCGGTGCTACGATCTCGACAAGAGCTGCTGTCTTCTGCGGAACTGCCTGTAGGAGCTGCCCGAGTGTTGTCGACCGCGCGCGTCTTGCGAATCAGCGTGTCCCTGGGAGTGGTGGGCATTGCATCGGCGGTCGCCGCGATCCTCGCGCGCCATTTCATCCACTACGAGGGAATCGTTGAAGACATCTCCGCATGGGGCGTCTTCTTCACGGTCTTTGGGGTCGTCTATGCGATCGTGGCCGGCTTCCTGCTCGTCACGGTGCTCACGCGCTACGGCGCCCTGAGCCAGACAATCGAGGACGAGCTCAACGCCGTCGAGTCGGTCCGCGATTTTCTGGTCTACTTCAGCGAAGAGCAGGAGGCGCCCGTCCGAGCCGTGAACAGATCGCTGGTGCGGTATCTCCAGTCCGTAGCGAGGGTCGAGTGGAGCGAAATGGCGGATACTGCGATTCCAACGAACTCTGACACGTCCGAGGAGCTCTACGGAGTCATGCGAGCCATGGGAAGTATTCATGCCACCGGAGAGCGAGACAATGCCATTCTCTCGACAGTGATCGCGAGCGTGTCCGAGCTCGCAAAGATGAGAACACGCCGCATCGCTCTTGCAAACGAGCGCCTGCCCCCTCGTCTCCGATTGCTACTCTTGTTCATGTCGTTCGTGCTCATCGCGTCGTTCCTAGCCATGGGCGTCCAGTCGGCCGCAGCGCACGTCTTCATGACGTCATCGGTGACGATATCGGCGTACCTGCTCTATTGGATCATTGCGGACCTCGATCACCCCTTCTACGGCTTCTGGAACATCGACCGAAGCCCTCTCGACGGGTTGATCGAGCGGTTCGAATCAGAGGCTCGCGCCCCGTGTAGCGATTCGTCGAGTGGAGCGGACTCACCCCCAGGGCCGTGAGCACACCTAGAGCACCGGGTCGGTGAGAAAAACCGCCGACGGTCCTTGAAGCCCAGATCCCACCGGGTAGTTGTCACAACGGGCCTTATCGGACCTCAGAAAGCCCGCTTCTTCGGCCTACCCGTCAGCGTCATTTCTTCTTCTTGGACCAGGCTTCGAACCTGGGGGTCGGGGGTTCGAATCCCTCGCCCTCATTCGCCCTCTCGAATCCGATCGAGCAGCCTGCGAAGTCGGGGCAGTGCCACCCGGTCCTTCTCGCGGCCCGCAGCCTCCTTCGACCGAATGACGTCCGCGAGCGACGCCACCAGGATGTGAAGGCGCTCCGCCGTTTCAATCTCGACCGCGTCGCGGCGGAGGTCCGGAAAGCCCTCGGTTCCGCTTGGGCAGAAGGTGACATCCAGATCGCCTGACTCCGTGGTCATGTTGACGATCGAGTCCGGAGAGAGGTTCCGGAAGAACTCTGCTGAGCAGTCGAAGGCCAGCCCCTCCGGCTCGCCCTCGGTTCGGATCCGGGCCCCGAGACCTCGCAGCGCTCTCGCGAGGCGCTCGAGGTTCTCCGCTTCGCGGTCTGGAACGACATCGAGGTCGACCGTGACGCCCACGTCGCCGTGGAGGACGGCCGCCATTCCGCCGATGAGAACGAAGCGCACCTCTTCCTCCGCCAACGCGGAGAGCATCCTTTCCGGGTCGAAGTCGCGACTAGCCATCGGCCCCGGCCGCGACCTCGCGTCGCCCGCGCAGGACGAAGCGCGCCACCCGAGTTGCATCGGCCAGCCGTTCCGCGGGGCTTCGACGCAGCGTGCGCTCGAACATCGAGTCCGTGCCCGGGTCGGGCTCTGAGAGCGAGACCGAGACCGTGAGCCCCGCCGCCCGAACGAGGCGCTCGACCATCTCGGTCGAGGGGACGCGCGCTCCGGATTCGATCCGACCCACCGTGGACTTGGGGACACCCGCCCGCTCAGCCAATTGCGCTTGGGTGAGACCAGCGCGGCGGCGAGCCTCCCGGACGACACTCGATATCGGCATCTCGCGATGATAGCCAATTGGCTACCGCCTCGCGCAGGATCCGTTTGGGATACACGCGGGATACAAGTTTCACGGGTCCTGACCCCTGCGTTTCCGCGGACTTACAGCCGGAGGTTGTGCTTTCGAGTCCCGTCCGCCCCGCCACAAGTCGCCGGATTCGCTCAGCTATTCGCATTCTGGCGGTGCTTGGTTCCGCGCTTTGGTCGTGCTTGGCTGTCGCGGCGAGCGCCTGATCTCGGGACCCCTGACGCCTGGATGCGCGCGGCTTCTCGAACTGCGTTGGCCGGTGGTTCGACATCGAGCACAGGCTTCGAACCTGGGGGTCGGGGGTTAGAGTCCCTCCTGGCTCTCAGTGGTTCGCATGCGCCGTCTCGGCCACAACCTGTGACTGCCTCGAGAAGGC